>NZ_JAJGQG010000010.1:0-143344 GCF_020783795.1 Xanthomonas sp. NCPPB 1067 | reverse complement strand
CTCCAACACTGCGACCGGTCGGCGTGCCGCACATCGCTCTCCACCCAAACTTTAGAGCAATGCGCAGACACAAGCGGACCTGGCCGCGACGCGGCGTCACCGATCGGCCAGACGTCGAGCCCGAGAAGTGCCCTGCAGGAGGCGGCATCGCCCTTTGGCCAGTCCACGCTGATCAGGATGGCCAGACACCTGCCAACGCCCTCGGTGGCGATACACAAACTGTCAACGATCGGGTATAAGCTGTCTTCCCGATGGAGACAGACACGCACGCAGGTGATGTGATCGTCCCCGGAGGCAGCCCTGCCCCGGTCGCGGGTAACGCTGTCGCTGCGATCCGGCAACCTCCTTCCCTGCGTCTGCTTTCGCTCGATGCGCATGGCCGCGTACTGGACTGGATCAACTGGCAGGATGCGGCCTGTCTCTACGCGCGCGATGCGGTGTCCTGGACGCTGGGCGAGCCCTGCATGCAGATCCACGGTGGCATTTCGCGGCTGACCGGCGAACGCAGCACGCTGGACCTGCACCCCATCATCGCCGCCCGCGGCCATGCGCGTTCGCGCGCGCTGGACCCCACCCCGACCTTGAGCAACACCGCGCTGTTCGCGCGCGACGCGCAGTTGTGCATGTATTGCGGCCAGCATTTCAGCCGCCCGCATCTGACCCGCGACCATGTCATGCCGGTCTCCAAGGGCGGGCGCGACAGCTGGGAAAACGTGGTCACCGCCTGCTTCCAGTGCAATTCGCGCAAGGCCAACCGCACCCCGCAGCAGGCGCATATGCCGTTGCTGGCGGTGCCGTACCGGCCAAGCTGGATCGAGCACCTGATCCTGTCCAACCGCAACATCCTGTCCGATCAGATGGCCTTCCTGCGCGCGCAGTTGCCCAAACGTTCCAAACTTTCGCTGTAGCCGCTCGCGCCCGAACGGGCCGTCAAAATCGGCCGCATCGCTCCGCCTGATCGATTCCGGCAGCCGCCCCAGCGGTTGCGGCACCACGGTGCCCACTGCGCGATCCGACCACCGGGCCGCTCGCCGATGTGCATGGCAGATCGGCGCGAACAGTGCCGATACGCGCACCCGGCCACCCCGATACCCAACGACCAGGGGGTGCGGCAGATTGCCGCAGGCGTGGGCGATCGCGGCGCAACCCAGCAATGGCGGCCCGCGCCATCATCACCGCATGCCGACAACCGAACCGGTTTGCTTGCCGGGCCTTCGCATGGGGAGGACAATGTGGTTTCAGCAGATTGACACGATGATGATCGACTCCACCCGCTATCCGCGCCTGTCGCGCATCCAGACCCCCGACGACCTGCGCCGCTTCGACGAGGCCGAACTTGCGGCGATCGCCGACGAGCTGCGCGCCTACCTCATCGAATCGGTGGGCAAGAGCGGCGGGCACTTCGCGGCCGGGCTGGGCGTGATCGAACTCACCGTGGCCCTGCACTACCTGTATCAGACCCCGGTCGATCAGCTGGTGTGGGACGTCGGGCATCAGACCTACCCGCACAAGATCCTCACCGGCCGGCGCGACCAGATCCATACGGTCAAGCAGAAGGACGGCGTGGCGCCGTTCCCCAAGCGCGAGGAGAGCATCTACGACACCTTCGGCGTCGGCCATTCGTCGACCTCGATCTCGGCCGCGCTCGGCATGGCGATCGCCGCCCAGCGCACTGGCGACGAGCGCAAGGTGGTGGCGGTGATCGGCGATGGCGCGATGACCGCCGGCATGGTCTACGAGGCGCTCAACCATGCCGGCGGCATGGATCCGGAGCCCAATCTGCTGGTGATCCTCAACGACAACCGCATGTCGATCTCCGAAGCAGTGGGCGGGCTGACCAAGATGCTGGGCCGTGCCAGCGGCAGCCGCACCCTCAACGCCATCCGCGAGGGCGGCAAGAAGATCCTCGGCGACAAGAAGAACAACCCGACTGCGCGCTTCGTGCGGCGCTGGGAAGAACACTGGAAGGGCATGTTCGTGCCGTCCACGCTGTTCGAAGAGATGGGCTTCCACTACACCGGTCCGATCGATGGCCACGACCTGCCCGGTCTGGTCAGCGCGCTCAAGACCCTGAAGACGCTCAAGGGCCCGCAGCTGCTGCACGTCATCACCACCAAGGGCAAGGGCTACGAGCTGGCCGAAGGCGACCAGATCGGCTACCACGCGGTCGGCCCCTTCGATCCGAGCAAGGGCCTGGTGGCCAAGGCCGGCGCCAGGAAGCCGACCTACACCGATGTGTTCAGCGACTGGGTCTGCGACATGGCGGCTGCCGAACCGGGCCTGCTGGTGATCACGCCGGCGATGCGCGAGGGCTCGGGCCTGGTGCGCTTCAGCAAGGAGTATCCGCAGCGCTACTTCGACGTGGCGATCGCCGAACAGCATGCGGTGACGCTGGCGGCCGGCATGGCGACCCAGGGCGCGAAACCCGTCGTGGCGATCTATTCCACCTTCCTGCAACGCGGCTACGACCAGCTGGTGCACGACGTGGCGGTACAGAAGCTGGATGTGCTGTTCGCGATCGACCGCGGCGGCGTGGTCGGCCCGGATGGCGCCACCCATGCCGGCAATCTCGACCTGAGCTTCCTGCGCTGCGTGCCGCACATGGTGGTGATGGCGCCGGCCGACGAAGCCGAATGCCGCCAGATGCTCAGCACCGGCGTGCGCTACCAAGGCCCGGCTGCGGTGCGCTACCCGCGCGGCACCGGCCCGGGCGTGGCGCTGGATGCCTCGCTGACCACCCTGCCGATCGGCAAGGCGCAGCTGCGCCATAGCGGCATGCGCGTGGCCCTGCTCGGCTTCGGCGCGACCGTGGACGCGGCCGAAGCGGTGGGCCGCGAACTCGGCCTGACCGTGGTCAACATGCGCTTCGTCAAACCGTTGGACAAGGCGATGCTGCTGGAGCTCGCCAGCACCCACGACGGCTTCGTCACCATCGAAGACAACGTGGTGGCCGGCGGCGCGGGCTCGGGCGTGTCCGAACTGCTCAATGCCGAGGGCGTGCTGATGCCGGTGCTGCACCTGGGCCTGCCGGACAGCTTCCAGCACCACGCCAGCCGCGAAGACCTGCTGGCCGAAGCCGGTATCGACCAGGCCGGCATCCGCGCCGCCGTGCTCAAGCGGTGGCCGCAGTTGATGGCCGACAGCGCGCCGCCCTTGAACGCCGCAGCGGGCTGAGCCTGGGCCGCTCCTGCCGCCAACCGATCGTTGGCGGCAGCAGGGAAACCGGCATCCACGCTGCGTGCAGGGGTTTTCGACAACTGATCCGACGGCGCATCCTGATTGACGCGTTGAACCAGGCGCCGCGCGCCTGGAGCCCGACAGCGGCCAGCAGAACGAACGCGCCATCGCCGGGTATGGACGCGGAGCATACGAACGGCTTCTGCCGATTCCGGGCATCGCCCGGCAGCGGCGTAGCGGTCTTGTCAGCTGCTCTGGTTTCCGCAATCACCGCAGCATGCCGGCACCGCAGACGATGGCCGCTTCAACCCGCCGCATCGCACGCCAAACATCTACGCTGGCAGCGCGCCGGTGTGCTCAAACGCCTCCACCAACGCCATGACACGCGCACTGGCCTGCAATGCATGCAATTCCGACTGCAGGCGGCGTACGCCCGGGCCCGGCGCGGTAGACGCCAATGCCTGGTGCAGGAGCGCCGGCAGTCCGTCCAGGTCCCGCAGCCACCAGGCCGCGCCGGCCGCCTGCAGTCGCGCCGCGTGATCGAACTGGTCGTAGTCCAACGGATACACGATCGCCGGCAGCCCCGCATCCAGGCAGGCATACAGGATGCCCGCCCCGCCGTGGTGGACCACCAGCGCGTAGCGATGCAGATGCTGCGCGTAATCCACGTATGGCAACCGTCGATAGTTGCCGTCCGCCGGTCGTCGCGGTGCGGCGGTGTCGCCATCGCTGAAGTGGAACACCGTATCGGGAAACTGCGGCGCCAACGCGCGCAGTACCGCATCCATACGCTGTTTGACCCATTGCAGGTGCGTCCCCAATGTCACCAGCACATGCCGCCGTCCGGCGACGAACGGCGGCGCCTCCACCGCCGATGGGGGCGTGCACAACTGCGGCCCGACAAAACGCAGCACGGCGGGCCAACGCCGCGCGAACTCGAACGACGGCAGCCCCAAGGCCAGGATGCAGTGCGGCGAATACACCGCTTCGCTGCCATCGCTGCGGTACAGCGCCGGCAATCCGCAGGCGCGCATCTGCCGCCGGTAGCAGACATGCAGGCTGCGCTTGAAGCCGCGCGTGAGCCGTCGCGCGAGCGCATGCCCGGCCCGCTGGCGTGCGGTGGCAGCGGGTAGCAGGCCGCCGAAGTAGGCCGGCGGGCCGTCCGCGGTTTCGATCACGCAGGGTGATGGCATGCTGGTCCACCACGCGATGCCCATCGCCTGCGCGGTCAGGCCGGCGCTGGGCAGGGTGAAGTCGGCGATCACCAGATCCGGCCGCTGCACGCGCCAACGCCTCTGCAGCGCATCTCCTACCTGGGCCATCAAGCCCAGCGCAGTGTGCAGTTGCCGACGCAGACGCAAGGGGTTGTGTCCCACCGCGTGCGGCGGATTGGCGATGTCCAGCAAGATCCGGTCGGCTTGCGCATCCAGCAGCTCCGCGCCGCGCAGCCCACAGGCCCGGATCCGCGTCTGCGCCGCCGGCGTGCTGATCACATGCACCTCATGATGTGGCGCAAGCTGGCGGGCGATGGCCAGGATCGGATGCAGGTGCCCGCTGTACGGCGGGGCGATCAGGTCAATGCGCATGCGCCCTGCCCCGCAGCGTCTGCTCGATGTCGGCGACGAAGGCCTGGCAGGCGGACAGCACAGCGGCATTGCGCAGGTAATCCATATGCCCGCATGCCGGTGCCAACTGCACCGGCCCGCGAAACAACGCGCGCGATATCCAGTCGCACCGCCCCTGCACGCTGTACAACTGCGCGAAGCTGGCCGGCGCATGGCAGACCGGACCGAACGCGAACACCGCCAGACGCGCACGCAGGTCCTGCGGCAGCTGCAGCGCGGTGAGCAGCTGCAGGCCGCAGCTACCGGCCAGCAGCACGGTCATCGGCGCCTGCGCCAGCATTGCCTGCACCCACGCGCGATCGTCCTGCGGCACGCGCGCGGCGCGCGCGGCCAGGTACTGGCGCGCGTTGGAGACGCTGGCGCGCCACAGCGGAATGCGACGGTGCGATGCCATGCCGGCACGGTACGGGTAATTGCACGTGACCAGCAGCCGGCCATCGCCCTGCAGCCGATGCAGGAAATCGCGTTGCTGCGCGCTCAACGCGCAGCTCGCCGGATCGCTCTGCCCGGTGAGGAAGGCGATCTGCAACGCAGGCGCGTCACTGCGCACGGAAGCGCCCATCGGCCAACACGCGGTAACGCCGGGTGCGCCAGGCGATGCTGCGCACGCAGGCCGCGTGCAGCAGGTGCAGCGGCTGCACGCATTCGGCCAGCACCGACAGCAGTGGGCGGTGACGCGCTGCGCCACTGGCACGCCATTGCACCAGGCACAGCAACAGCGCGCGCAGCAGCAAGGTCGCCAGCCCGCATGCGATGGACCAGCCGCTGGGCTGCACGCAGATGCCAAGCAATACGCTCACCAGCAGCACCGGCGGCAGTCCTTGCAGCACCGAGATGGCAGCGGCGGCACCGACGCGTTGACGGCGCAGCAGGATCAGCGCGAACAGCATCCATCGATGCATCTGCCGTACGTAGCTGGGCAGGTCCGGCAGGGCGGTCCGCATCGCCACCGGTGCGACGGATTGCCGGATGCGGCCGCCGCGCTCGCGCACCAGCTCGGCCACCGCCAGATCATCGGTGAGCTGCTCCAACACCCCGGCAAAACCACCCCAGGCGCGCAAGCGCTCGGTGCGCGCGGCGTAGCACATGCCGTTGATGGTCAGCGGCGCGGCGAACGGCAACCAGCCCAGATAGGTGAGCGCCGCGTTGTTGTTGACGAATTGCGCCAGGAGCCGTGCGGCCAAGCGATCGCCGTCGCGGTAGTACGGCAGCGCGGTCACCAGATCGGCGTGCTGCAGGTCGCGCAGCAACTGCGCCAACGCGGGGGCGTCCAGCTGCGCATCGTCGTCCAGGATCAGGCTGATCGGCGCCTGCACCCGCGCAAGCGCATACTCCAGCTTCCATGCCTTCGGGTTGAGATGTGGGGGCGCTGCAGGTACCTGCATGCGGCTGATGCGTAGTTGCGGATGCATCGTCACCAATGCGTCTGCCACCGCGTTGCCGGCGCGATCGTCGGCATCCAGCAACCAGAGAAAGTGTGCCTGCGGCAGCGCCTGCAGGTTGGCGGCGAGTACCTGCTGCAGGTGCGCATCGCCGCCAAGAATCGGCTGCAGGATGGCCACCTGCGCCTGCTCGCCCCACCCGGACTGCGCCAGCATCGCGCGCGCGCCACGCATCACCCATAGCGCAGCCGCCGCCTTGGTCAGGAGCAACAGCAGATACAGCGCCGCCACCGCCGACACTAAGCCCATTGCGCCGCCTGCCAGCGGACGAATGCGTCCAACCCCTCCTCCAGGCCGACACTGGGCGTTCCCAGATCGGCCAGCGTGCGCTGCGGGTTGAAGGTCTTGGAGTAAGCGAAGGCGCCCACCCCGAAGCGCGTGATCGGCGGCTCGCCGCGCAGCCGCAGTAGCCGGTACGCACCCTCCACCACGCTGGCCATGCGCAACGCGGTGCCGATGCGCAGCTCGCGTTGCGGCAATGGCAGATGCAGGCGCGCCAGCACGTCCAGTAACAGCTGCTGCAAATCCACCGGCTGCGCATTGGTCAGGTTATAGGACCGCTGCAGCCCTGGCGCGGTGGCGGCGCGGTACAGGTAATCGCACAGCGTATCGATATAGATCAGATCGCCCATCACCGGCTCGGTCTGGCCGACGAAACGCGGCAGCGCGCCCTTGCGGGCCGCGGCAATCACGCGCGGGAACAGCACCGTGTCGCCCGGTCCGAACACCGCACGCGGACGCAGTATCGCGGCCTGGCCCGGATACGCATCGAGCAGGGTTTCGCCCAGATACTTGGTGTGCGCGTAGGTATTGACGAACGCCGGGCCGATCGGACTGTCCTCGTCAAGGTCGTACTGGTGCTGCTCGCGGTAGAACACCGAGCTGGACGAGACGTACAGCAAACGCGGGCAGCCATGCCGCATGCAGAAATCGACGACATTGGCGGTGGCCTGCACATTGTGTCGATGGAACTGCGCGCGCGTTCCCCACGGCGAGGCCAGCGCAGCGGCATGGATCACCACATCCGGTCGCCAATCCAGCGCAAATGGCTGGCTCAGATCGATGCGGTGATAGCTGGGCAAGTCGCTGGCGCGGCGCCCGATGCCGTGGATTTCCACGCCAGGCGTCGCGTGAAAACGGCGCAGGAAGGCACCGCCGACGAAGCCGGATGCGCCGGTCACGAGAATCCGCAGGCTCATCGCCACTCCGGTTGATAACGATCCAGACTGGGCTGGCAGTGTGAGGGCAGGATCGCCAACTCCGGGTGCGCCTGCGACAGCTGATGCAACTGGCGCACGGTACGCTGGAACGCCGACCAATCGTGCATCAGCAAACGGGTGGGCCAGGCAGGCCATTGCAAGGCGTGCCAGGTGGCCGACGACCACACGGCATCGGCGCACAGCAGCACCTCGCGATCGTGCTGGTCGCGCAGCCATAGCCCCATCTGGCCAGGCACATGGCCTGGCAACGGGACGGCGAGCACGCTGCCATCCTCGAACAGATTGTAGGCAGCGCCCAGCCCCTGCCAGGCGCCGGTCAATGCGCGCTGCGGTGCCAGCTCGGCGAACTGCAGGCGCCGGTCGAAATCCTCGGGCAACAGCTGTGGCAGCAAGGCGCGGCGCAGGCCACCCAGGCGCGAGCAGCTGCGCATCTGCTGGTAATCCGCACGCAGGCAGATGAAACGCGCATTCGGCACGTCGCGCAGGCCGCCGATATGGTCGGCATGGAAGTGCGAAATCAGGCACCAGGCAATCTCGTCCAGCTGCACGCCACGGCGCGCCAGTTGCGCCTCCAGGGTCTGCTGCGTTGGTAGCGTCACCGGCGTGGCCCAGCGGTACAGACGCTCCGGCCACGGCTCGGTGGCGCGAAAGAAATGCGCCGCATATCCGGTGTCGTAGAGCAGTGCGCCGCGCTGCGGATGCCGGATCAGCACGCTCAAGGCCGGGAACTCGACCGCATGCCAATGTCCATCCGCGCGCACCATGCGCTCGCAATGCCGGCAATGGCCCACCCGCAGCAGTTCGAGGGAAACCCGCGGCATCATCAGTAGCGCAAGACCATGCCGCCGATGGCCAGGCCGGCGCCGGTGCCGAGCAACGCGATCAGCTCGCCACGCTGCAGCTGCCGATCGACCACCGCATGATGCAGGGCGTGCGGCAGCGAAGCGGCTACCTGGTTGCCGGTGCCCTGCAGAATGCGCACCACCTGGTCGGCAGGCAGCCCGAGCGTCTGCACGACATGATCCAGTCCGCTCCCGGAGGCCTGATGCGGCACCAGCCAGCGCAGCGCGGTCGGCGCGATCCCCGCCTCGTCCAGCAGCTGCGTCCAGAATGCCGGCAGGTGCCGTGCCGCAAAGCGATAGGCGCCGCGGCCGTCCATCTGGAACACGCGCGACGCCCGGGGCGTGCTTGCATGGGCATGCGGCGCACGGGTGCCGCCGCCATCGATGCGGCACAGGTCTGCGCCGCTGCCGTAGCTGGCAAGGCGACTGCACAACAGTGCCGACGTCTCATCGGCGGCGCTGCGCCCTACCACCACGGCTGCGGCGCCATCGCCGAACAATCCGGCGGTGGCCGGTACGGCATCGTCCAGACCGGCCGATGCCACTTCGCTGGAGACGATCAGTACACGCCGATAGCGGCCCAGCGCCAGCGCATCGGCGGCCATCTCCAATGCGACCAGGAAGCTCAGGCAGGTGGCATTGACATCGAATGCGGGGATGCCGGAATCGCCCAGCCCCAGCGCACGCTGGATCAACACCGCCTGACAGGGAATCGGTTGTTCCATCACGGCGCAAGCGGAGATCAGGCAATCGATCTGGCTGCCTTCGAGCCTAGCGTTCGCCAGCGCCTGGCGCGCCGCAGCGGCCCCCATCGACGACGCGGTTTCGCCCTCCCCCACATAGTGACGGGTGAACACGCCCACACGGCTGGCAGTGGTTCCGGCCGGCAATTGCCAACGCGCGTCCAGTTGATGCGAGGTGACTTCCCGCGCCGGGACATGACGTCCGGTGCCCAGGATGCGCAGCGGCAGTGCGTTCAACACGGCGTTCCCATTCGACAAGGCGCGCAGCATACCGTGACTGCAACCACCGTCCTAACCGGTCGGCCCGCGCTCCACCGTCCTGCGCATGCGCCCCGCACCGCGCCACAGCGCCGTCCGGGTGCACCGCCAGCACCTTGCACGGGCTCGGCTCCCGCAACCTGGGCGACGCGCCGGATCAGACGATCAAGGCGCCTCCACCGCATAGCCCAGCGCCTGCAGGCGGGCCAGATAGCCATCGGTTGCGGTCAGCCGACTGATCGGCAGCACCGCGAAGGTGCTGCGATTGCGTTGCAACGCGGTGGTGGCGATGCTCAACCAATGCTCGCGCATGCGCCGCTCCAGATCGTCGATGCCGCGCTTTCTGGCCGCACCGGAACTGGCCATCGCACTCATGCACGCGGCCTGCGGATCTTCGCGCGGCAGCTGGCGCAGCGCCTCGATATCGCCGACCGACCAGGCGTTGGCACGCTCGACCATGGTGGGCAGGTCGCGCTCCACCGTCACCAGGATGCTGCGGAAACACGCGGTGTCGTCCATGCCGCCGGCACGGAATTCCTTGAGCGCCTGGCGTGGATCCTTGACCTTGTAGTCCAGCGCCGTGGGCGTGGGCTTGATGCCCGCACGCTTGGCTGCGCGCTCCACCACCGACCAGATCACCGGCGCGCGGGCCAGGCCGGAACGTTTGATCGCTGCCTGGTACAACTCGCCGGCCGCCAGCATCGGGCGCTTGCGTTCCACGCCGCGATCCCTGCCCAGGTAACGCGCCTTGGCCACGCTCCACCGCGCATACAGGTCGGCCGGCAACACCTCGCTCAGTTCGCGGCCGTCCTCGTTCTTCATCGCCTTCATCGCCGACGGCAACAGGGCCAGCTTTCCGAACAGGCCCAGATCCGCATCGACCTGGACGGTTGGCGCCATCAATACCTGCTGGGACTGCCCGATGATGGTTTCCACCTCGGTCGACCGCCATTGCAACCGCTTGGGCAATGGCGACACCGTGCCGAGAATCCACAGCACATGCTCGCCCTTGCTCACCTTCCATAGCCCGGGTCCGGGCTGCTCGCCACGGACGACCATCGCCTCCAGATCGACCACCGGCGGCATCGCCCCGCCCGCGTGCGGCGGCGTCTCGCTGGCGCTCGCCAGCAACGACGCCAGCATCAAGCCCGCCCCCCATACCGCTGCCCTGTGTCGCATCGCGCATCGCCCCCTGGTTTGAGCGGACATTACGTGAAGCGCAGCATCATCGCGTTAGGGAAGCGTTCGGTCGCACACTCTCAGCGCGGGACCAGCGTTGCCAGGTGCGCTGCCAGCGGCGACGCCGCATCGAGCAGCGCAAAACCTTCCCAGACGAAACCCGGCGCCACCGTGCACCCCACCAGGGTGAACTCACCCAGCGGGCGCGCCGCCTGCCAGTGCCCTGCAGGCACGACGTGCATCGGCTGGCCCCGTTCGGCGGCATCCAGGATCACACGCTGCAGCTGTCCACAGATTTCATCGTAGACCAGCAACTCCAGCGCATCGCCCTGCTGCCAGTGCCAGCTTTCGTCCGCGTCCACCCGGTGCCAGGCACTGCATTCGCCGGCACCGAGCAGGAAGCGGATCGCGGTCAGCGCCGGACGCAGCCGACCGTGGTCGTCAACCTGGCGGGCCGAGGTGTACACGCGACGGAAATACCCGCCCTCCGGATGTGGCGACAGTTCAAGCGAACGAATGAGGGCAGCGGCGGTCGGATGCATCGGCGCATGGTAGCGCCAGCCGGCGCGCATCAGGGCAGATGCTTGCCCGCGCGCAGGCAGGTACGGAAGAACACCAGCAGATCCCAGCTGTAACGCTTGAGCAGGCGGCGCGGCTCGTTGAGCAACCGGTACATCCATTCCAGATGCAGCCTGCGCACCCAATCGGGCGCCCGTTTGGCGGTGCCGGAAAGGAAGTCGAGCAACGCCCCGACCCCGAACACCAACGGCACACGCAGCGCGTGGCTATGGTCGAGGATCCAGCGTTCCTGCAGCGGATTGCCGAACGCCACCAGCAAGACGTCTGCGCCGGAGCGGTTGATGCGCTCGGCAAGCCCCTCGCCGGCGGCGGCGAACTCCCCATACCCATCGCAGATGCCGACCACCTGCTGCCCCAGGGTGTCGGTCAAGCTGGCCGCAGCGGTCTTGCCGACGCCGGGCCGGCCGCCCAACAGAAAGAATTTGAGCGGGTGCGCGCTCTGCCGGCACAGATACGGGATCAGGTCGGTGCCATTGAGATTGCCGGCAAAGCGGCGGCCATGGATCAGGCGTGCCGCCAGATCCATGCCGATGCCGTCGTTGACGATACGCACGCTGGGCTCGCGCATGCGCATGCGCAGCCCCTGGCACTGCACCACGAAATTGGTGTTGGCGAAGAACACCCGACGCGGTTGCTGCGCGGCCAGGGCATGGAACAGGTCCAGCGCAAACGCCTCCTGGGTCGTGGACATCACCGCAAAGCCGCCCAGCGGTATCACCACGCCCGCTGGCGCCGCCTGCCCGGCCGCCGTGGTCGTCTCCACATCCATCCCCTGGCTCTGCATCGTCGGATCACCAAAGATCGTAAGGGAACGCCGCCAGCAAACCGGCCTGCAACGCCTGCACGTCGAAGCTGCCGTTGCCGCCCAACTGCAGACACTCTTCCACGCTATTGCCGGAATGCCACTGAGTGCGCCCGGTACCGTAGTAGTAGTCGTCGTACTTGAAGCGGTCTTCGCCGTTACCCCAATCCAGGTACACCGCCGGAATGCCATAGGCCTCGGCGAGGATCAACCCGTGCAGCGAACTGCTGACGACCAGTTCCGCGCCAAGCAACTGGCTCATGAAGGTCGCCGGCTTGACGTTGGGGAACACCAGATGCTCGGCATACGCGCTGTACTTTTCGACCGGCTCGTTGAAATGCGGCACGATGGCCAACGAACGCTTCTGCACCTGGCCCAGCGCCTCGGCCGGGAAGAACATCGGCGTCAGTAATCCGGGATCGCCATAGACCTCCGGCACCGCGATGCCGCGCTCCAACAGGAACTGCCGGGTCTTGGGGCCGCGAACCGCACGTACATCGAGCGTGCTGAAGGCATTGCGCTCGGCCGGGATCTTGCCGTTGATCCCGCTGCCCCACACGGTGTCGCCATCCTTGGCGAAGTGCAGCACCGAGCCGATCGCGATCAGCTTCCTGCTCAGATCACGCTTTTCGAGCAACGTCTTGTCCTGCAGCGACAACACGCAGGACACGATCACCTTGGACAGGTGGTCCCCCATATTCACGCCCGCGTTTTTCGGCTGCCACCAGAACAATGCACGGCGCTCGGCATGTTCTACCCATTTCTGCAGCAAAGCGTTGGCCATTACAAAGGGTCTCCTCAAACGAAAGAAAGGTGCGTCGCTTCAATGCGAAAGCGCAGCCTCCGTGGAAGCATGCGTAGCCGATCCGGCCTGCTGCGGGTACAAACGCGTCTCCGGATACGCGGCCGGGTCCAGCACGCGGTCGGTGGTATCGGCCCAGTTCAAGCACTGGCGGTAACGCACGTGCGGCGCCTCCAATGCCTGTCTCAGCGCAGCGACGATCGAATCGGCATCGCCCGGGGTATAGCCAAAGCGCGACTGATACGGCCCGACCACCGCATTCGGGCACACCGCAGGTAATCCGAAGAAGTCGTACTGCAACAGCTTCATCGAGCTGTCGGCCAGGTACGCCGGCACCTGTTCGGAGGCATAAGGCGCGATACCGAAGCGGGCGTGCTTGATGTAACCGATGGTCTCGGCGTGCTTCATTTCGCCATACACCACCACGTTGTCGCCGTAGCCGGGATGGCGCCCCATGCCGGAGCCGATGACGTGGAAGGTGACCTGCGGAAACGCCTTGCTGGCGACCACGAAGAACTCCGGATCGAACAACATCGAACCAACCGCAACGGCGTGAATGCCATCGCCGTACGGCGATGGATCACCCAGCTGATCCAGGTTGTGATCCACCCCATGACCGACGTGATAGACGTTGTCGCGGCTCGCCACTTCCTCGGCCATTGCCGGGGACACCAGCGCGATCACATCCAGCGTCGGCGCCATCCGGTCGAACTCGCGTTCGATATAGGACGCCACATTGATCGTACTCAGGCCATCGGAAGCGCGATACACCAACTTGGCCGACGGGTTGACGCGCTTGGCCAAGGCGATGAAAGCCACCGCAATGCCGCTCTCGAACACGATCACGTCGGCCTCGCGCATCCAATCCAGCAGCTGACGCGGGGGATGCGCCGCATACCAGCGAAACATCGCGTCCTCGGCCGCACGCAGCCAGCTCCGCCGTGTATTGAACGGATGCACCGTGGTGCGCCAGAGATAGCAGTCGACGCCTTTGTGCGTGACCACGCGATTGGCTGTCTCGTCCAACGGTAGACGCATATCCCCCTTCATGCGCGACAGTCTGCTGTAACGCAGCGAAAAAAAACGCGTCGTACCGCGCAATGCGAGTTGATCGGTGATGAAGTGGATGTTGGCGCGGCGCGGCGTGCGGTAATCGTGTGCGGACAAGACCAGATAGCAGGGCCGGCGAATGCCGGAAGCGGCGGCGGGTGTGTCGCTCATGGGCCGTGTCCTATGAATGAGTGAGAGGGAGCATGCATCACTGCTGGCGAAGGCGATGTCGATCTCATCGGCGTGCCTTGGCCTGGGACAACAGTTTGCGAATGTTGAGGATGGAGATCACGTCGCGGCGGAACGCTGGCCAGATGCCCAACGCCAACAGGCATGCCGCGGCCATGACCGCCGCGCCAACGGACAACTGCTGCCACAACGGGCCGCCGACGGAGATCGAGGCGTAGTAGGCGCAGGTGCCAGCCAGGCCATAGGCCACCATCGCGCGGACCGCATTGACAAACAATGCACCTACCGGCGTGTCGGAGATCCGGCCCACCCAGATCAGCGACAGCGGCCAGGTCACCAGCAGCCCCAACGAATACCCCACTGCAACGCCCATCGCGCCCCAGCGCGAGCCGAGGAAGATGCAGCCGATCAACACCAGGCGGCTGACCAGCGAGAACAGCAACTGCTGCCGCATCAGGCCGCGGGCAAGAAACACCCAGTAAGTGGCGTAGGACGCGGTCTGGAAGATCCCGCCCAGGGTCAGCACCTGGAACAGCGGCACCGCCTCGCGCCATTGCTCGCCCAATACCAGCACGATCAACGGCATCGCCAACGCACAGGCGAAGGCAAACATGGCGAAGATCAGGTGCACCATCACCGTCTGACCGCGCAGCAGGAACGCACCGAAACGCTCGCGATCGTCCTGAAGCTGCGACAGCACCGGCAAGGCCACGCTCGTCGCCGGCGCATTGATCTGGTTCAAGGGCATCATCAACAGTTGGAACGCGCGGTTGTACAGGCCCAGCGCATCCGGTCCTGCGCGCCAACCGATGATCACCTGCCCGACGTTACGGCTGGCATATCCCAACAACTGCGCGGCCATCAGGTTCCATCCGAAGCTCATGAAGTCGCGCATCGGCGCGGAACGCTGATAGCGACCCGGCAACCAGCGCGCGCAGCCCGCAGCGATCACCAGGTTGACCGCTGCCTGCACCACCTGCTGCACCACCAGTGCCCAGTATCCCCACCCCAGCAACGCAGCAGCCACCGCGGCCGCCAGGCCCAGGACCTGCGAACCCACGTCGCTCAGGGCCACCTGTCCGAAGCGCAGCCCGCGACTCAGGTGCGCGCGGTACTGCGTGGTCATGCCGTTGATCAGGAACGTCACGGCCAGCGCCTGCGAGATCGTGACGAGCGCCGGCTCCTTGTAGAAGTTGGCGATCAGCTGCGCCGACGCGAAGACGCCGACCGACAGCAGCAGCCCGATGCCGCTGTTGATCCAGAACAGGTTGTCGCGCTGCGCACGACTGACCTGTTTGGCTTGCACCGCCGCGGCGGACAGGCCGAAATCGCGCAGGATCTCCGCAGCCCCGACGATCGCCGTGACCATCGCCATCAAGCCATAGTCGTATGGCGTCAACAGGCGCGCCAACAGGATGATGCCGCCGAACTGCACCACCATCTTGACCGACTGGCCCAGCATCGTCACCGCCGCACCTCCGGCGGCACGCGAGCCCAGGCTCCGCTGCGGTGGCGCGGGAGGCGGCGTCGTAGGGATGTCCGCAGTCACGGCGCAACATCTCCATCCTTGCCCAGCGCTTCCAGATAGGTGCGGTAATGCAGTTGCCCGATCCGCGGCCAATCGCGCTGCGACAGATCCGGCGCAGCGCCACGCGGTGCGGCACGCACCCGGTCCAGGATGCCGCCCAGCAAGCTCGCGTCGAATTCGTCCTCGTACAGGAACACCCAGCCCGGCCCCACTTCCTCGGCGATGGCGGCGTTCGACTCGCTCCATGGCGCCAACACCGGCCGCGCCAGCGACAGCGCCAACAACAGCGTTCCGGAGTTGTGCATCTGCCGATACGGCAACACCACCAGCTCGGCCTCGCTCACTTCGTGCGCCAGCACCGGCTCTTCCACATAAGCGAGCAATGCACCGATGCGCCGATCCTGCACGCAGGCATGTTCGACCAGGCTGCGCATGTGCGGCGTAGCGGGGTTGCCCACGATGCGCAGACTCAACCGCGGATCGTCCACCTGGCGCATCACTTCCAGCAGCGTCTCCACCCCCTTGTACGGGCGAATCAGACCGAAATGCAGCAACCGCCCGGGCACGGTGGTGCCCTGCGCCATCGTCGCGAACCAGTCGCGGTAATGGCCATGCAGAATGGTGTCGGTAAACGGCGGTCGCGGCGGCGTGGTCGCATTGATGCGGATCCAGCGCCGGGTCAGCCGATCGATCCAGCCCAGCAAGGCGCGTTCGCGCCAACCGCGATCCTCGTGCGGCGCCAGATTGTGCAAGGTGCGTACGATCGGCGTACCGGTGAGCTGCAACTTGAGCAGCAACAGGGCCGCACAGACCTGCTTGGCCAGGGTGCCTGCCGCACTGGGATGCCGCAGCAGATACTCCGGCCAATGCAGATGCAGCACGTCATAGCGCGACAGCAAGGCATCGCGCATCGAGAAGAAGCGCAGCTGCACCGCATCCGGCAGCGCCGCGTAGAGCTGGGTCAGGTAAGGATTGGTATTGGCGTTGGGCTTCTCGGTGGAGAACAGCACGGTGAGATGCGGCGCCTGCGCCACTGCCCTCTTCGCCGTCGATGCAGGCTCGCTCATCGCCGCGTCTCCTGCGGACGCGGCGTGCCCAGCGCAGCGTGATACTCCTCCACGTAGCGCCTCACCACGTGTTTCCAGTCGTACCGGCTCACATACGCCATTGAGGCAGCGCGGCGCGTGGCGAAGTCGATGTCCGCTGCCAGCGCCAGCGCCTGCACCTGATCGGCGGCCGCCTCGATCCGCTCGCGATTGACCACCACACCCTGCCCCGATTCGGTGGCCAGGCGCACGAAAGGTGGAATGTCACTCAGGATCGGAATCAGGCCAGCGCTCATTGCCTCGACCGCAGCGATACCGAAGCCCTCGTGCCGCGACAGGCAAACGAAGAACTGTGCCTGCTGCATCAGCGCACGCAACTGCTCCTGCGACGGCGACATGCTCAGTTGCACCTTGTCCTGCAGACCGCGCTCGGCAATCGCCTTGCGCAGATCCGCCTCGTTCAGATCGTATTCGCGGCCGGCAACGATCAGGCGCCACTGCGGATCGCGTGCAAGCGCGGCCTGCAACAGCTCCAGGGTTTCGATCAGTCCCTTGTTCACCGACCAGCGACCGAAATACAGCATGGTCCGCCCGGGAGCCGAAGCGCCCTGCCCGGCATACTTCTCCACGTCCACGCCGTTCTCGATCACCCGCAGACGGGACGGCGCCACGACCTTGGCGAACAGATCGCCATCGTTCTCGCTGGTCGCAATCACCCGCGCGTACGCGAGAGCCGAGGCACGGGTCAGGGTCTGGAACCAGAGCTGCTTCAGGCGCGATGCGTAGGCGGTATGGAAGAACCCGCCATGGGTGGAGACCACCATCGGTTTGCCGTGCAGCGGCTTGGTCAGTGCGAGGTAGTCGTAGAAGAAGTCGATGCCGTGCAGGTGCACCAGATCGGCGGAACCGATGGCGCTCAACACCGAAGGCGCCAGTGGATACCGCGACGAACCACGGTAGCCGATCCGCCGAATCGGCAGGCCCTGGTGGACGTCCTGCGACGCGAGCCGTGCCCCTGGATCGGTGAAGACCCGATCCAGGGTGACGATTTCCACCGCATCGGCACTGATGGCCCGATGCTGCCGAGCCACGTTGAGGACGACCTCCTCCATACCTCCGATCGAAGGATGGAATTGGCGGACGACATGCACCACTTTCATTGACACCACTCTCCTGTGCCGGCGGCGCACGCGCCACCGCAGCTGATGATCCCGGAACCCGTCATCGACCCTTCAACCCCAACATCCAGGGCGCCACCCGCACCAGCACTGCACGCATCGGCACCGCGGCAGCGATCGCCACAACGCTCAATCCCATTGCCCATCCAGGCGTACCGATCAGGCTGCGATCGATCACGCCACTGCGCACCACTACACTGGTGATCACCAGAAAAACCAGCGTATGCGTGCATAGAATCAGCAAGGTGTTGGTGCCGATCCACTGCACCCAGCGCCAATCCCGCAGGAAATACGCAAGGCACACGGCCATTGCCGTGCCGAGCAGGCTGACCAGCAGGAACAACCCGGCCGAGTGACCAAATTGCAGGCGATTGACGTCTACCTGTCCATTCGTGACAGCCAGCAACGACCACGCGGCGATCGTCAGCAGCAACGCTATCGCCCATGCCACTGCGCCTAGCGAGCGCAAGGTGTCGGCGAAGCGCGACAACCAGCCACCCGCGGCGAGGAAGAACAAGGCGATCGGCAGGACGTCCAATGCGAACGGCAAGCGCAGCTGCTGCGCGGGAAACCAGCCAGCCCAGGCCAACGCCACCGGCAGGCTCAGCGCAGCCACCGCCGCAGCGCTCAACCGCGCACGCAAAGCGAGATAGGCCAGACTGGCGACGAACAACGCCGGCAGGAACCACAATGCCGGCAGCACATACAAACGTGCCCCATTGGCCCACACCAGGCCGGAGAACGGGTCCCACCACGCAGGCGCTCCCGGTTGCTGCAACGCGCCGTTCATCACCGCCGTCAGCAGCCACAGCGCGTACGCCACCAGAAAGAACGCCAGGTACGGGATCAGCAAGGTGCGCACCAGCTTCCCGACCGTGGCCAGGTTCAGCGCGCGCCGACCGAAACGCTCCCCGACCCAACCCGACAGCACGAAGAACAACGGTACATGGAAACTGTAGGCGAACAGCTTGTACGCCGGCGGCATGCCGCTGGCATGCCCCAGCACCACCAGCACGATGGCCACCGCCTTGGCCGCATCGATCTGCAGGTCGCGCACCGACGCAGATATCGCCCGCGCGGCAGCGCCATTGCCGGCGACAGAGAACGGCGCGGCCCTCATGCTGCAGCGCCAGTCATGCCGCCACCGCACGCGCACCCAAGGTCCACGGCGCGAAACGCATCAGTATCCAGCGCATGGGCACGCACGCGGCCAGCGCGAACAGGGTGACGAACACCGCCCAACCCAGGCCGGGACGCGCCCCGCCAAACCCGCCTGCCAGCGCGGCCACGCCCGACAGGACGAAGAACACCAGCATATGCGTGCACAGGATCAGCAGCGTATTGCGGCCGATCCACTGGATCCAGGACCAACCCTGCACCAACCGCGCCGCGCAGATCACCATCAACGAGCCCAGCACCGCGCTGAGCAGGAACAGCCCATGTGCGTGCCCAAACTGCAGCATGTTGACGTCGATGCGGCCGTTGCGCTGCGACAGCCACATAAGCACCGAGGCCAGCAGCACCGTCACCAGCGCGCTTACCGGCAGTGCCCTGGGCAGATGCGGCGATACGTGGACCAGCAAGGCGCCCAGCGCATAGAAGCACAGCGACACCGGTAGTACATCCAGGCCGAAGAAAAGCCGCATGCCCTGGCCCGGGAACCAGTGCATCCATCCCCATGCCAGCGGCAGCGCCAGCAGCGCGATCGCCACCGGCGGCAACAGGCGGCGCAACAGCAGGTAGGCGATCGCCGTCACCAGCATCACCGGCAGGAACCACAGCGGCGGCTGCACGTACAGGTCCGGGCCGATGCCGGTGAACAGCGATACGATCGGCTCCCACCACGGATGGCTGCCCCAACGCGCGGCTTTCTCGCCGATGTTCCGGGTCAACAGCCAGTACGCATAACCCAACAGATAAAACGTCGCGTAGGGAAGCAACAGGCTGCGCGCCTGCTTTGCGATGGTCTGCGCCAGATTGGTCGTGCGCGAAGCATAACCGGCCGCCAACCACCCTGACACCAGGAAGAACAGCGGCACATGGAAACTGTAGGCGAACAAGGTCATGCCGTGCGGCACGCCCTTGGCATGGCAGAACACCACCAACAGGATCGCAATCGCCTTGGCGGCATCGATGCGCGGATCACGTGCACGCCCGCCGCCGGTCGCCTGCAGCTCGGCTGGGCGTGTACCGCCCGCAGCGGAGGCGACGCTGCTCATCGCACCGCTCCGGCGGGCATCGGTGTCCCGGCGTGCGCGTGATTCGCATCGTCCCCGCTCGGCACAGAGGCGACGGTCGCAGCGGACCAGGTCGGGCGCAGATGCCATAGACAACCGCATACGAACCACCACAGTGCCGAAGTCTTGATCGAGAAGTAGCCGTTGGAAACCAACAGACTCAGCGAAAACGCGAAGATGGCCAGGTTCTTGAACTGCTGCCCTTCCTTGCTCGGCATCAGCAGCAGGAACGAATACGACAACAGGAAGGCCAGCACCCCAATGATGGATTGCGATGCGATGAAGTACGAAATCCCGCTATCGAAGTAGCGATACGCCTGCGCGAAGTCCAGCCCCAACCACGAATTGAACGACAGATTGTTCATCGAATTGACGGTGAAGAACACCCGTCCCATGGTGGTGTCCTGGTATGCCGTGATGCCGGTGACCCAGACCAGCAACCACGCGCTCATGATCACCAGCAAGAACAGCAGGAACGCCAATCGCTGGTCCAGACGTTTCAACAGTGGCGCCAGCAGCACCATCAACACGCATGTACCGGCGGCCAGTCGCCCGTCTGAAGCGACAATCATGAAGCCGATCAAGCCAACCGACAGGAGCAGTGCCGCCGGACGCATCCAACGCCAGAACACCAGCACGATGGCAGTGAAGAAACAGATGTAGTTGCCCATGGTCACCGGCTCGATGAACATCGAGGAGGCGCGCGGAAGATTGGAACCCGGCAGGAAATTCCGCTCACCAGGGCGTGTCGCGCTGACGAACAGATTGCTGTCCTCGTTCCAGAATCCCTCTGCGGCCATGCCACGCGCATTGACGAAGAAGCTCTTCGGATTGACCAGGTCGCCGTATGCGATGGGCATCGCCAGCTCGAACGCAGCGACCAGCGACACGATGATGGTCATGCGGATGAACAACTTGGGCAGCGAACCGGTGTAGGCAGACCCGAGCACCACGAACGCAAACACCACCAGTGCGTCGCGGAAGAATTTCGGATCGATCTGCCAGTTCACCAGGAACCGGACGAACATCAGCAATACCACCAGTCCCAGCCCGCTGATGATCAACGCCAGACGCTTGCGGCTGAGCGAGCCCAGACCGAGCAGGAAGCAGGCGCCGTAGACGAGGAATTCGACCGCATAGGTGATCACCGGCCTGACGGTGAACACGTTGGCGTTGATCAGTGCCAATACCAGGTTGTAGCCGACGCCCACCAGCAACGTCAGCTCGATCAACGCGTTGTGCCAGCGCACACGCGTCTGCTCGTCCATCCGGATCAGCATGCGGCCGCCTGCGGAAATGCGGCGGCTGCCACGCAGCCGCCGCAGACGCCGGACGCGCCAGTTCGCATGCGTCCGGCCCTCATCAGTACGCTGTCTTCTGTCCGAGCACGCGCACGGCAGTCAGCACGATGATGCGGATATCCAGCCACAACGACCAGCGACGGATGTAGTCCAGGTCGTACTGGATGCGCTTCTTCATCGTCCGCAGCTCCGGAGTCTCGCCGCGGAAACCGTTCACCTGAGCCCACCCGGTGATACCCGGCTTGACGTAATGGCGCTGCATGTAGTGATTGATCAGCTTTTCGTAATGGGTGTTGTGTTGCGCGGCATGCGGGCGCGGACCCACGATGGACATGCTGCCGCCCAGCACATTGAAGATCTGCGGCAGCTCGTCCAGGCTGCTACGCCGCAGGAAGGCACCGAAGCGGGTGATGCGGCTGTCGTTGCGGGTAGCCTGCTGGATGGTCGGGCCATGATCGTCGTGCACGCGCATGGAGCGGAACTTGTACATATGAAATTCGCGGCCGCCCAGGCCATGGCGACGCTGGCGGAAGAACACCGGCCCCGGCGAACTCAGCTTCACGCCGACCGCAATCGCCGCCATCAGCGGCCACAGGCCCATCAGTGCGATCACCGCAAGGATCTTGTCCTGCAGGGCCTTGGCGACCACGAAGTAGTTGTCGCGGTCCACACCGCCCTGGCGCAGGTTGATCACCGGGGTATTGCCGATCTGCTCGCCGGACTGGTTCAACAGACCGAAGTCGAACAGATCGGGCACCAGCTTCACATTGATCGGATAGCGATCCAGCCGCTGCAGCAACTGCTTGATGTGGTCGCGCTCGCCCAGCGGCAGCGAGATCCAGACCTGCTCGACCTGGTTCTGCTTCAGGTAATCGATCAAGGCATCCGGCTCGCCCAGGCAAGGCAGCGACTGGCGCTGCTCGGTCACGGCGATGTCGTAGGGGGTACGGAAATAGCCCACCAGATTCATGCCGACCCAGGAATTGCGGCTCAGATAATGGTTGATCTTCATCACCGGGTGACGCAATCCGACCACCACCACCCGCTGCACATCCACGCCCTGCGCACGCAGGTGATTCAGAAAGCCACGCAGCAAGGTCCGCGCAGCCACCAGCGACGCCAGGCCACCGACGAACCACAGCCCGATCCAGCCACGCGACACCTGCTCACCTACCTGCACGATCAGCGCATGCACCGCGAATAGCGCGAACACACCGCCGAACGCGCCGCCAAGCACCATCAGCTCGCGCAACAGCCCGCGTCCGCGCCAGCTGCGATACAGCGGAAACAGCGCGAAGCAGATCACCGAATACAACAGCGTGGTGGCGATGGCGACACGATACGGAGCAGCCGGCACCCAGGTACCGAACACGATGCGGTAGGCGATCAGTCCCGAGACGACCACCATGGTCAGGTCGAAGACGCGCAGTACCAGATCGGCTGCAGCCGAGTACTTGGACAACAATCGTGGCGAGGAAGTCGTGTAAGTCGCGCTACTGAGGTCTGCCAAAAGCATGGGGATGTCCTCCAAACTCGATACGGTGCATGCGGGGGAACATACGAAGCGCACGCGAGCTTTCAATCATCTCCGCCGGGCGATCACGCGGTAATACCTACCGACCCCAGATCGCCCGACAGCCCTTTGTTTCAACAGAGACAAACTTTCCATTGGAAGAGTCCGCAACATACTGGATCCCTTCTTTGCCACGCTGAATCGGTTGTCACTTCAATTAACCACCGTTTTGCAACACCACGATGTCAGTTCACTCGCGGTTCCTGTCCGGTACCGCGCAGGAAGTAACGCACCAACGCCACCGCCAGCCCCAGGAATACGCCAAAGATGAAGCCCAAGGCGAGGTTCAGTTTCAATTTTGGTGAAGTCTTCGACGTAGGCACATCTGCGGTGTCGACGATGGTCACGTTGTTGGCGCCAACGTTGCTGGCTACGCCGATTTCCTTGTAGCGCTGCAGGAGTGCGTCGTAGAGCTGCCGGTTGGTATCGACGTCACGCTTGAGCATGTTGTAGCGGATGCTGCGGCTCTGCAGGTCGAGCTCGTTGTTGCGCAAGCCGGCAATTCGATCGTTGAGCAGTTGCTCCTGGTGCACGGAGGCGTCATAGGTGGCCTTGAGCGACTGGCGCACGTTGACGATCTCGCCATTGATCTGCCGCCGCGACTCCTCGATCTGCGCCTTCAGTCGCTGCATTTCCGGATAATCCGGCTTGAAGGTCGACAGCTTCTGCTGGTACTCGCTGGTCAGACGAACCTGCTCGCCGCGCAAGGTCTGGATCAGCGGGCTGCTGAGCACCTGCGGCAGCGACATCGCATCGCCGCTGGATGCCTGGCGCCATGCCGCTTCGGCCTTGATGCGCGCATCCTGCGCCGATGCCAGCAGCGCATTGAGGTCGGTCAGGTTCTGTGCCGGCAGCGAGGGCTTGTCGTCGCCCACCGAAACGATCTGCTCCTCGGTGGAATAGGCCACCAATTGCTTCTCCGAATCCTCCACCTTGGCGCGCAGTTGTTCGAGGCGTTCAGCCAGGAATTTGGTGGCGAAGGAGGACGCCTTCATGCGGCGCTGCTGCGTGCTGACGATGAACACCTTCGGATAGGTGTTGGCAATCTTGGCTGCCAGTACCGGATCGGGCGAATCGTAGTTGACGTAGACCAGACGCGAATTGAGGATCGGCTCCACCACCAGCCCGGCCAACAGCGTATCTGTCAGGCTGCGCTCGATGATCGCCTGACGCGAGTCCACCGACTTGCCGGCCTCCGGGTTCTTTGCGGCCGCCTTGGCCAGCGCGTCCTCGACCTGCTGCTTGAACGCCGGCTCCTGATCGAGCCTGGCCTCACGAATCACCGCGCGTGCAAGCGAGCGGCTCTGCAGCAACTGGTATTGGGTCTGATAGAAGTCGCGATCCTGCGGCGACTCCACCGGCATCAGGTTTTCGACGTTGACCACATTGAGCGCATCGCGCTCGATCTGCAGCGTGCTCGTGGCGCGATACTTCTCCGGCATCAGCAAGGTAATGCCCAGCGCCAGCACCACTGCAGCCACGGTGATCGAGGCGATCAGCCAGCGCTGGGATACCAGAGCACGCCAGTAGTCCATCAGGCTCACGTCTGCCAGCTCGAGCTGTCCATGGCGCTGCGACGGCGAGGAACGATTGTCAGAATTCATACTCATCGGTAAGCGCGCCACACCATCACCAAGGGGGTCAGTTCCAGCATGGTGCGCAGCCAGACGCGCGCATCCGAGCGATACACCACGATGATGTCGCCGCCGTAGATCTCAGGGTCGGGGTTGGTCCCCTTCTCGATCTCGGTCAGATCGAAGCGCGCGATCATCTTCTGGCCCTTGACCATGCGGAACACGATGACGTTGCCGCGGCTCGCCACGGTGCTGACGCCCTTGGCCTGCGCGACGGCCTGCTGCAGGGTCAGATTCGCGCCGATGACCGGGTAGATCCCGGGCTCGGTGACTGCGCCGGTCACGGTGACGCGGCGGCCATTGGATTCCTGCACGAACACCGACACTTGCGGGTTCTGCAGATAGCCGTTGCGATACCTGTCGGCGACCATCTTTTCCAGCTCACCGACACCCAGGCCAGCCGCATTGACGTCGCCGATCAGCGGCAGCGAGATGTGACCGTTCTGATCGATGCGCACCTGCCGTTCCAAGTCGTCGATCTGGAACACCTTGACCAGCAGCAGGTCGCCTGGCGAGAGCCGATACTCGGGTTGCACGGCAGACATGGCCAGCGGATCCGGGAGCGGCAACGAGGTCGCCATGTCTTTTCCGGTGCTGCAGGCGCCCAGTGTCATCGAGCAGATCAGCACCACGCTCAGGGCTTGGCAGAATCGTCCGATCAGTTTTTTCATGCGTGTGGCTGGCTGCCTCGGTTGGGTTGGACAGGAGCTCGCGCAGCATTCAACCGGCCAACGCGCCAGCACGAACGTACGACAGAGGATCACTCCGAACATGTCGGAGTCACGACAGACATGACGTGTTGCACTGCACTATGGCACAGAACCCACGCATCGCAAGGCGCAACACGCCATTTTTTTGACGGCGTTGGCCTATTGATTCAAGTTCGTCGATAGTGCGTTAACGAAACGTGATACACGTCCGTATCCGTGTGCAATGTTTTGAAGCGATTTCGGTCACTTAGCGCAGTTATGTGATGCACGCCCGAAGCGGGCAGGACCGCATGGAGCAAGCGCTAGCGCTAATTTCGCACGTTGCACGTGATACGCCGATCAGCATATCCATGGCTGCGTGAAGACGTGCACGCAGGGATGTTGCGACGCAACAAAAAAGCCCATGTCATGACGACATGGGCTCGTTGTTTGGTCGGGGTAGCCGGATTCGAACCGACGACCACTAGTCCCCCAGACTAGTGCGCTACCAGGCTGCGCTATACCCCGAAGATGCTGCATCCCGCCGCGAGGGCGGCCTGCGATTATAGCGGCTTTGTGAAACGTTTTCCTAGCGGCGCAGCAACTGCAGCACTTCTTCCAGCTCCATGCGCACCTGCTTGATGATCTGGTTGCTCAGCGCCGATTCGCTTTTTGCCCCGTCACCCTCCAGGCGCAGGCGTGCACCGCCGATGGTATAGCCCTGCTCGTAGAGCAGGCCGCGGATCTGGCGCACCATCAGTACGTCGTGGCGCTGGTAATAGCGTCGATTGCCACGCCGCTTGACCGGCTCCAGGCTCGGAAATTCCGTTTCCCAGTAGCGCAACACATGCGGCTTGACGTCGCACAGTTCGCTGACCTCACCGATGGTGAAGTAGCGTTTGGCCGGTATCGGCGGTAGCTCGCGATTACTGCCCGGATCCAGCATAAGCCTCCACCCGTTCCTTGAGTTTCTGGCCCGGGCGGAAGGTCACCACCGTGCGGGCCGAGATCGGAATTTCCTCACCGGTCTTGGGATTGCGACCGGGCCGTTGATTCTTGCGCCGCAGGTCGAAGTTGCCGAAACCCGATAACTTCACCTGGCGGCCCTGCTCCAGCGCATCGCGCAGCACGTCGAAGAACGCATCGACAAATTCCTTTGCCTCGCGCTTGTTCAGACCGACCTCGTCGAACAGACGCTCGGCCATCTCCGCTTTCGTCAATGCCATGCCAATCCCCTGGTTACCGCCTCAACTCCGGATCCGGGCGCCGTGTTCGCGCTCCACCACAGCCACCGCGTCGGCGACCACCGCATCCACATCCCGGTCGGTGAGAGTGCGCGAGTTATCCTGCAAAATCAAGCCCATAGCCAGACTCTTGAAACCTGGCTCGACCCCCTGGCCGACGTAGCGGTCAAACAACTGCACCTCGCGCAGCAAGGGCCCGACCGCGGTCTGCACGCTGGCCGACAGCGCCGCCCAACTCACCTGCTCCGGTACCAGGAACGCGAGGTCGCGGCGTACCGAGGGGAACCGCGACAATTCGCCAGCCCTCGGCAGGGCGCGCTGCACCAGCGGCGCCAGTTCCAGTTCGAAAGCGACCACGTCCACGTCGATCTCCATCGCCCTGCACAGGCGCGGATGCACCTGCCCGATCCAGCCAATGCAGGCGCCATCGCGGTAGATGTCGGCCGAACGCCCCGGGTGCCCGAACGGCTGCGTCGACGGCCGGAACTCCAGCACCGCGCCACTGGCCGCAGCCAGCGCCATCAGATCTCCCTTCACATCGTGGAAGTCCACCTTGCGCGCGGTTTCGCCCCATTGCAGTGCCAGGGCATCGCCGCACACGGCTGCGGCAACATGCTGCGCCTCGCGCGGCGCCGCACCGGTATCGCCTCCCGCAGCGAACACCTTGCCCAGCTCGAACAGGCGCACACGCCCGGCCTGGCGCGCCGCATTGCGGCCCAGGGTCGCCACCAGGCCCGGCAGCAACCGCGGACGCATGATGGCGAGTTCCGCGCTGAGCGGATTGGCCAGCGGTACCAGCCCCTCGCTCAATTGCCAGCGCTGCAGTAGGGCGGCATCGACGAAGGCATAGTTGATGGTTTCCTGCAGTTCGCGTGCCACCAGCTGGCGGCGCACGCTCAACTCATCCAGCTGTGTCTCGCTGGGCATTGCGATCCGGCTGGCACCGCCGGGCAAGGTGGTCGGCACCCTGTCGTACCCGTGGATGCGTGCCAGCTCCTCGATCAGGTCTTCCTCGATGGCAATGTCGAAGCGACGGCTCGGCGCCATCACCTGCCAGCCCTCGGTCACCGGTGCGAGCTGCATGCCCAGCGCGCTCAGGATGCGCACGACATCCGCATCGTCGATGTGGATGCCGAGTACGCGCGCGATGCGCGCACGACGCAGCAGGATCGGCGCGGCCTGGGGCAGATGCTCGGGGAGTTGCGCGTGCACCACCGGGCCCGGCGTGCCGCCGGCCAGCTCCAGCACCAGACGGGTAGCCACTTCGATCGCCTGCGGCGCCAGCGCCGGGTCCACGCCACGCTCGAAACGATGGCCGGCATCGGTGTGCAGGCCGAGCTTGCGGCCGCGCCCCATGATCGCGGCCGGGTCGAAGTATGCCGACTCCAGGAATACGTTGCGGGTGGTCTCGGTGACCCGCGTGTCCAGCCCGCCCATCAACCCGGCCAGCGCCACCGGGCGACCGGCGTCGGTGATGGTCAGGAAGCTGTCGTCCAGGGTCACTTGCCGCCCATCCAGCAGCGCCAGCTGCTCGCCGGCACGCGAGCGGCGCACGCCGATCGGGCCCTGCAAGGTATCCAGGTCGAAGGCATGCATCGGCTGGCCCAGCTCCAGCATCACGTACTGGGTGATGTCCACCAGCAACGACACCGGGCGCACGCCGCTGCGGCGCAGGCGCTCGGCCAGCCACAGCGGCGTGGTCGCAGCCGGATCGATGCCTTCGATCACGCGCCCGCAGTAACGCGGCGCCTCCTTGCCGGCCTCCAGCTCCACCGCCAGCGTCCGCGTGGACACCGACGCCACCGCGGCGGCGTCGAACGCCACCACTTCGCTGGCGCAGGCGGCAGCCACGTCGAAGGCGATACCGCGCACGCTGAAGCAATCGGCGCGATTGGGAGTGAGCTTGATCTCGATGCTGGCATCCGGCAGACCGAGGTACTCGGCCAGCGCCTGCCCTACCGGCGCGTCGTCAGGCAGCTCGAACAGGCCGGCGGCATCGCTGTCCAGGCCCAGTTCCTTGGCCGAACACAGCATGCCGTTGGATGCCACACCGCGCAGCTTGGCCGCGGTGATGGTGAGCTCGCCGATCTGCGCACCGACCAGCGCCAACGGTGCTACCAGACCGGCGCGCGCGTTGGGCGCGCCGCACACGATCTGCAGCAACTCGCCCTGCCCTGCGTCCACACTGCAGACCTGCAGCCGATCGGCCTCGGGATGGCGCACCGCTTCGACGATCCGCGCCACCACTACCTGGCCCAGCGCCTGACCCAAGGGTGTGACCTCTTCCACCTCCAGACCGATCGCGGTCAGCGTCGCAGCCAACTCCTCACGGCTGGCCTGGATCGGGACGTGGCTACGCAGCCAATTTTCAGAGAATTTCATGAGGGGCCGGGATTGGGGATTCGGGATTGAGGATTAGCTGAAAAGTGTCGAGGGAGTCTGGGGCGGACCGGGGCGCTATTGCGAATCCCCAATCCCGAATCCCCAATCCCCGCCGTCAGGCGAATTGCCTGAGAAAGCGCACATCGTTTTCGAAGAACGCGCGCAGGTCGTTGACCCCGTAGCGCAGCATCGCGAAGCGCTCCACGCCCAGACCGAAGGCGAAACCGGTGTAGCGCTCCGGGTCGATGCCGACGCTGCGCAGCACGTTCGGGTGCACCATGCCGCAGCCCAGCACTTCCAGCCAGCGCGTGCTGCCATCGGGCTGCTGCCAGGCGATATCCACTTCCGCGCCCGGCTCCACGAACGGGAAATAGCTGGGACGGAAGCGCATCTCAAAATTGCGCTCGAAGAACGCCCGCACGAACTCGGACAAGGTGCCCTTGAGGTCGGCGAAGGTGGAGTGCTCATCCACCAGCAGACCTTCGACCTGATGGAACATCGGCGAGTGGGTCTGATCCGAATCGGAGCGATACACCTTGCCGGCGGCGATCATGCGCAACGGCGGTTTGTGTGCGTCCATGTAACGCACCTGTACGCCGGAGGTATGCGTGCGCAGCAGGCGGCCGTCGCCAAAGTAGAAGGTGTCGTGCATCGCGCGCGCCGGATGGTGCGGCGGAAAATTGAGCGCTTCGAAGTTATGCCAGTCGTCTTCGATCTCCGGGCCATCGGACAACTCATAGCCCAGCCGCGCGAAGATTTCGACGATGCGCTCGAGCGTACGCGTGACCGGGTGCAGGCCGCCACGTTCGCTGCGACGCCCCGGCAAGGTGACGTCGATACGCTCGCCGGCAAGGCGCGCGTCCAATGCAGCGGTTTCCAGCGTGTTCTTGCGCTGCGCCAACGCTGCGGTCAGCGCGTCGCGGGTCTGGTTGATGGCCTCGCCGGCAGCCTTGCGTTGCTCGGCCGGCAGCGTGCCGAGCTGCTTGAGTTGGGCGGTAACACTGCCGCTCTTGCCCAGCAAGGCCACCCGCAATGCTTCCAGTTGCTCAGGCGTCTGCGCGGCAGCGACATCGGCCAGCGCGCGCTCGGTCAGGGATTGAATTTCACTCATTGCACTTGCGCCTCAACTGCTAGCCGAACGGTGTTTCCGGATGCACCGGAACGCATTGTCACTGCACCTACCTGCCATCACCCATCTGGTGGCTTCGCAAAAACGCAAAAGGGGAAGGACTCGCGCCCTTCCCCCTGCATCTCTGCGTTTCACGCATCGAAAGCATCCGCACCGAGGTGTGACTACTGACGATGACTCGCTTCTGTCAAAAGTCCGCACATGGATGTGCGGGCTCCTGCGAGGGACTCGCACATACGGCGTGCGGGCTACTGCGAGGGACTATCTCGTTAAGAAGTCCGCACATGGATGTGCGGGCTCTTGCAGAGGGACCTGCATTTACGCCGCCAGCGCGCCCTTCGCCTTCTCGGCCAGCGCGGCAAAGCCGGCGGCGTCGTGCACGGCGATATCGGCCAGCACCTTGCGGTCCAGGGTGATACCCGCCTTGAGCAGGCCATTCATGAAACGGCTGTAGCTCAGGCCGTTGATGCGGGCAGCCGCATTGATGCGGGTGATCCACAGCGAACGGAAATTACGCTTCTTCTGCTTACGGCCGATGTAGGCGTACTGCTGCGCCTTGATGACCGCCTGCTTGGCAACGCGGAAGACCTTGCGGCGTGCGTTGTAGTAGCCCTTTGCCAGGGTCAGAATTTTCTTGTGGCGGCGACGCGCCTGTACGCCACGCTTTACTCGTGCCATGGGTCAGTCCTCAGAGGTAGGGAAGCATACGATCGAGACGGCCAGCGTCCTCGGCACGAACGTGGTTCGTCTGCCGCAGGTTGCGCTTACGCTTGGTCGCTTTCTTCGTGAGGATGTGGCTACGGTTGGCGTGGCCGCACTTGTACTTGCCGGAGGCGGTCTTGCGGAAACGCTTGGCCGCCGCCCGGTTGGTCTTGATCTTGGGCATTGCTATGTCCTTGATGGTGTTTTGTCACTGACACGGGCGGCAGTCTTGCGACCACGCTTTCCATCCTTGCCCTTGCCTGCTTGTAAGTCCTTGATCGAACACGATCCGGACAGGTCCTGGTACCGCTCACGCGGCGCCCCGGCAAAACCGGGCCGCGCAGTCTACCCGTTACCGGGAATTCTTGCAAATCGGCGTCATTGTCACCGTGGCCAGCCCGGTCGGGGCCGCCACGGTGCAGCGCTTCAGACCTTCTTCTTGGGCGCGATCATCATGACCATCTGCCGCCCTTCCAGGCGCGGGCGGGACTCGATGATGATCTCGTCGCCCAGGTCGGCCTCGATCCGGGCAGCCATCTCGCGCCCCAGTTCCTGGTGGCTCATTTCGCGACCACGGAAGCGAATGTTGACCTTGACCTTGTCACCCTCTTCCAGGAAGCGGCGCATGTTGCGCAGCTTGATCTGGTAGTCGCCCTCGTCGGTGACCGGCCGGAACTTGAGTTCCTTGATCTCGACCTGCTTGGTTTTCTTCTTGGCCTCGTTGGCCTTCTTCTGCTGCTCGAACTTGAACTTGCCGAAATCCATGATCTTGCAGACCGGCGGATCGGCCTGCGGCTGGATTTCGACCAGATCCAGGCCTTCATCCTCGGCCTTGGCGAGCGCTTCGTCGCGCGACAACACGCCGACCATCTCTCCGTCGCTGCCGATCACGCGGACGCGCGGCACACGGATTTCTTGGTTCTTGCGGTTCTGTTTGTTGTCAGGGGTACTGATATTGCAATCTCCCAGGGGAATCGAACCGGCGCATCCGGATCATCCAGACCGGCCGGGGTTGGCTCACGCTGCCTGCTCTGCCTGCAGCCGCTCGATGAAGGCCGAAACCGTCATGGTTCCAAGGTCTTCCCCCGATCGCGTCCGCACGGCCACAGCGCCATTTTCCTTCTCGCGGTCGCCGACCACGAGCAGATACGGCACGCGTTGCAGCGTATGCTCGCGGATCTTATAACCGATCTTCTCGTTACGCAAATCGGCGCTGACACGGAAGCCTTGATTTGCAAGGGTTTTCCGAACCGAGTCCACATATTCGGCCTGAGCGTCGGTGATGTTGGCGACAACGACCTGGACCGGAGCCAGCCAGGACGGGAAGGCGCCGGCGTGGTGTTCGATCAGGATGCCGATGAAACGCTCCATCGAGCCCACGATGGCCCGGTGCAGCATGACCGGATGCTTCTTCTGGCTGTTCTCGTCCACGTACTCGGCGCCGAGGCGGCCCGGCATCATGAAATCGACCTGCATCGTGCCCAACTGCCAGGTGCGGCCGATGGCGTCCTTGAGGTGGTATTCGATCTTGGGGCCGTAGAAGGCGCCCTCGCCCGGCAGCTCCTGCCACTCCACCCCACACACGCCCAGCGCGCTGCGCAGGGCGGCTTCGGCCTTGTCCCAGGTGGCGTCGTCGCCCAGGCGCTTTTCCGGGCGCAGCGCGATCTTGATCTGGATGTCGTCGAAGCCAAACGCGGTATAGACCGCCAGCGCCTGCTGGTGGAAGGCGGTGACTTCGGATTCGATCTGCGATTCCAGGCAGAACACGTGCCCGTCGTCCTGGGTGAAGCCGCGCACGCGCAGGATGCCGTGCAGCGCGCCGGAGGGCTCGTTGCGGTGGCAGGCGCCGAACTCGCCGTAGCGGATCGGCAGGTCGCGGTAGCTGTGCAGGCCCTGGTTGAACACCTGCACGTGGCCGGGGCAGTTCATCGGCTTGACCGCGTAGGTGCGCTTTTCCGATTCGGTGAAGAACATCGCGTCCTGGTAGTTGTCCCAGTGGCCGGATTTCTGCCACAGCGAGACGTCCAGGATCTGCGGGCAGCGCACTTCGCCGTAGCCGCTATCGCGATAGACCTTGCGCATGTACTGCTCGACCACCTGCCACAGCGACCACCCCTTGGGGTGCCAGAACACCAGGCCGGGCGCCTCTTCCTGCAGGTGGAACAGATCCTGCGCCTTGCCGATGCGGCGATGGTCGCGCTTGTCGGCTTCTTCCATGCGCAGGATGTAGGCATCGAGCTGCTTCTTGTCGGCCCAGGCGGTGCCGTAGATGCGCTGCAGCTGCTCGTTCTTGGCATCGCCGCGCCAGTAGGCGCCGGAGATGCGGGTCAGCTTGAAGGCCTTGAGGAAGCGGGTGTTGGGCACGTGCGGGCCGCGGCACATGTCCACGTACTCCTGGTGGTAGTACAGGCCCATCGCGGTGATGTCCTCGGACATGTCCTCGATCAGGCGCAGCTTGTACTCCTCGCCGCGCTGGGCGAACACCTCGATCACCTCCGCACGCGGGGTGACCTTCTTGATCACGTCGTAGTCCTGCGCGATCAGTTCCTGCATGCGCTGCTCGATCGCGGCCATGTCCTCGGGTGTGAACGGGCGTTCGCTGTAGATGTCGTAATAGAAGCCTTCGGCGATGACCGGGCCGATCACCATCTTGACCTCCGGGTACAGCTGCTTGACCGCGTGCCCGACCAGGTGGGCGCAGGAGTGACGGATGATCTCCACGCCTTCGGCGTCCTTGGCGGTGATGATGCGCAGGCTGGCGTCATGGTCGATGACGTCGCTGGCGTCGACCAGCTGGCCGTCCACCTGGCCGGCGATGGTGGCCTTGGCCAGGCCGGCGCCGATCGACTGGGCGACCTGCATCACCGAGACGGGGGATTCGAATTCGCGGCGGCTGCCGTCGGGGAGCGTGATGTTGATCATGGGCAAGAATGAGGTCTGGTCTGGCTGCAGCCGGCGGCTGCCATGGGAGGCCTGACCATTGCTGGACAGGCTCGGGAGAAGCGGGAAAGGTCATGCGGAAGACCGCGTCACGGGCGCCACGGAGCAGGTGCGCCGGTCGGGATCAGCGGTGGGCGGTGGTAGTGCTCATGTCGCACGCTCGGCCGGCGCTAGGGCGCGGGCCACCTTCTCGCAAGGGGTCTTGGGCGTGAATGGTAAACCAATCAGCCGGCCGCTGCGTGGGGCGGCACGGTACTGGCAGGCGCATGGCATGATGCCGGCCACCCGTCCTGCCGCTGCCGACCATGACCATCAAGGGTAAAGCCACCTCGCTGGATATCGCCTACCTGGCCGGCGTGTCGCAGCCGACCGTATCGCGCGCCCTGCGCGGCAGCCCGATGGTCAACGAGGAAACCCGCAAGCGCATCCTGCGCATCGCCCGCGAGCTGAACTACAAAGTCGACAAGAACGCTTCCTCGCTACGGCTACGCAATGCCGGGACGCTGGCGCTGCTGTTCTTCGAAGACCCCACCGCCGACGATTCGCTGATCAATCCGTTCTTCCATTCGATGCTGGGCTCGATCACCCGCGCCTGCGCGCTGCAGGGCTACGACCTGCTGGTGTCGTTCCAGCAGCTGTCCAAGGACTGGCAGGCCGACTACGAAGACAGCAACAAGGCCGACGGCATCATCCTGCTGGGCTACGGCGACTACCAAGAGTCACGCCAACGGCTGCAGCTGCTGGTGGAGCAAGGCACACACTTCGTGCGCTGGGGTGCGGCGCTGCCGGGCCAGCCGGGCATTTCGATCGGCAGCGACAACTACCAGGGCGGGCTGGACATCACCGAGCACCTGCTGGCGCAGGGCTGCCGGCGCGTGGCCTTCCTCGGCCACGCCTCCAATCACTACCCCGAGTTCGAAGAACGCTACCGGGGCTATGCCGCCGCGCTGGCGCAGCACGCGCTGGCCGCCGAGGCGGGCCTGCAGTTCGATGCGATCACCACCGAATCGTCCGGCTATGCGGCATGCCTGGCCTTGCTCGACAGCGGCCAGGCCTTCGATGCGGTGTGCGCCGCCAGCGACTTGATCGCGATCGGCGCGATGCGCGCCCTGCGCGAACGCGGCCTGCGCGTGCCACAGGACGTGGCGGTCAGCGGCTTCGACGACATCGCACTCGCCGCATCGGTGGCGCCGGCCCTGTCCACGGTGCAGCAGGACACCAAGCAGGCCGGCACGCTGCTGGTGGAAAGCCTGGTGGCGTTGATCCGCGGCGAAGCGGCGCAGAGCCGCACGATTCCGGTGAAGCTGGCGGTGCGCGATTCCTCGCGCAGCAACGGCTTGCAGCCGCCGCTGGGATGGAGGCCGCCCAGCTCGGAGACCAGTGAGGCGGTCGCCGGCCTGGCGGCGGATGGCGCTGCCAGGCGCTGATTCGGGATTCGGGATTCGGGATTCGGGACAGCATGCACGGTGTGCTGCGATCGGTGGCGAACTGCTGATTGCGTTGCAGGAGCGGACCCGGCCGCGGCGAGGCGTTGCCGATACCGGTGATGCCCCATCGCGTGCGGGTGGACGCCCCTACAGATTACGGGCGTCGCGGGCGGCTTGGTCGGCCATCTGTGCGTCGAGCTGCTTGCGCAATGCGGGATCGGTGATCGGTGCATCCGATAGCAGCACGCGTACGCCATGCGCCGGCACCTGCGCGACCAGCCGCCTCTGCACCTGCAGTCGCTCGCCGCTGACCGCATCGCGCCAGGTACCGGATTGCAGCAGACGCTTGACCTCGATGCTGGCTGCCGCATCGCCCTTGTTGAGCAACACCAAAGCCGTCTGGGTCGTGCCGGCATGCTGATACACGCGCAAAAACGCAGCCTGCTCTCCGCGCAACGCGATATCGACCTGTACGCCGCGCTGCAGGGCCGGCGTGTCGCGACGCAGTCGGGCGATCTGCTGCAACGGCCCGAAGATCGGGCTCTGCGGCGCCGTGCGGATGCGCTCTACACCGAAGTAATTGCGGTTGCCGGCATGCTCGGCGCGCCCGCGCATGAAGCCGGTTTCCGAACCATAGTAGATCACCGGGATGCCGCGCGCAGTGAACAGCCAGTTGTGCGCATCGATGAAGCCGCTATCGCTGGCATCCAGCCGCGCCATGTCGTGGTTGTCGTAGAAGCTCATCAGCTCGTAGGGATTCGCATACGGTCCCTGGCGCAGGAACAGCGGCTTGGCGAGCTTCTCGAAGCCCGCCTGCTCTCGGCCGAAGACTGCAGACAGCTGCTGCTTCAACGGAAAATCCAGCACGCTGACGCCAGCGTTGCGGGCCCAGGTATGCCCGGCGATCTTGTCGGCGTCGTAATCGAAGGCTTCGCCGAACATGAAAAAGCCCGGGCGCTTTTCGCGGATGCGCGCCACGAAGGCATGCCAGAAACGATCCGGCATCCAGCCGATGGTATCGATGCGGAACGCATCGGCGCCCTGCTCCATCCACTGCAGATACGCACCGGCCAGATAGTCGAGTACGGCCGGATTGTTCTCGTCGAGGTCGGACAGTTCCGCCAGCCCGCCGCTGGTGTTGTAGAACGCATGCAGCGGGTTGTGCCGCGGGTCCAGCTGCGCGGGCGGAAGATTCTGGTGGTCGGCGACCAAGCGCCCCTGCGCATCGTAGAGCTTGCCGAACCCCGGCTGCGGCTGCGGCATGGTGTAGGCCGGCGACCCATGGTTGCCCACGATGTCCAACACGACCTTCAGCTTGCGGGCGTGCATGGCGCGGGTGAAGCCGGCGAAATCCAGGCCCGGGCTGGGCAGATGCTCGTCGAGCGTGTAGAAGTTGACGCCCCAGTAGCCGTGGTAGCCGGTCTTGCCATGATCGCTGAGCGTGCTGTCGCAGGTGATCGGCTTGCCACCGGTAAACGCTTGATCAGGATTGTCGACGATGGGCGTGATCCACACCGCGCCGAATCCCAGGCCGCGGATGTAATCGGCGTGCTCGACGATGCCCTTGAAGTCACCCCCGAGATAGCCGATGTTGTCGTCGCTGCCATCGGCGCAGGGCGTGGGCACATCGAAGCTGCGGTGCGCCCCGCCCTGCTCGCGCTGGTCGTTGCCGGTATCGCCATTGACGAAACGGTCGGTCACCACGAAATACACCGCATCGGCGGCAAACGGCTCCAGCGTGCCGTAGTACTCCTTCGCCGCGGGCGCCGCCATCGCCGCGCCTGCGTACATCGTCAACGCTACGTACATCGCACTACGCATCACTGCCCTCCAGAGGCGACTGGAACCCGCACCACGCACACGCCTGCAATCAGCAGACTGAGCCCGCCGATGGCCAACGCATGAATCGGCTGCCCGCCCAGCCACGCGCGGAGCACGAAGCCCAGTGCGCTGGCGGCAACCAACTGCGGAATCACGATGAAGAAATTGAAGATACCCATGTACACGCCCATCTTGGCGGCGGGCACGCTGTCCGACAGCAAGGCGTAGGGCAGCGACAGGATCGAGGCCCAGGCGAAGCCCACGCCCAGCATCGACAACAGCAACCAGTGCGAGTCGCGGATCACCACCATCGACAACAGGCCGGCCGCGCCCAGCCACAGATTGCACAGATGGCTCCAGCGCAGCCCGATCGCGCGTACCAGTAACGGGATGACCAGCGCCGCCAGCGCCGCGAAACCGTTGTAGGCACCGAACAACACCCCCACCCAGTTGGCGCCATCGTTGTACGCGGCCGATGCGGTATCGGTGGTGCCGAAATGCACCTGGGTCACCGCAGCGGTGGTGTAGATCCACATCGCGAACAGGGCGAACCAGGAAAAGAACTGCACCCAGGCCAGCCGGCGCATCGTGCTCGGCATGCTGCGCACATCCTGCACGATCGCCACCAGCATGCTGCCCGCCGGCAGCACCCGCGCCAGCGCCAGCAGTGCGCCGTAGGCGATGCACAGGCCGGCGAGCACATACAGCATGCGGTCGCCCTGGTGCCAGGCGATGGCCATCGCCATCAGGATGCCAGCGCCGCACCACACCGCACTGACCATGGGCGACGGCAGCACACCGGTCATCGTCACGGTGACGGCAGGCGGATGCGCATCGTCGAAGGCGGCCAGCTGGCGCGGGCTGTATTCGCGGGTGCGCAGCACCGTCCACCCGATCGACAGGAACAGCACCGCCGCGCCCAGGTAGAACGCATAGCGCACGCTGTCAGGCAGCTGCCCCGCTGGCGCGGTGTTGGCCACGCCCCATTGGGCCATCAACCAGGGCAGCAAGCTGGCCACGATCGCGCCGATGCCGATGAAGAAACTCTGCATCGCATAGCCGGTGGGCCGCTGCGCCGGTGGCAGCTGGTCGCCGACCAGGGCGCGGAACGGTTCCATCGAGATGTTGATCGAGGCATCCAGCACCCACAGCGTGCCGGCGGCGATCCACAGCAGCGGTGCGTTGGGCATCACTAGCAGGGCAAGTGTGGTGAAGACCGCTCCGACCATGAAATAGGGACGCCGACGGCCCCAGGAGGTCCAGGTGCGGTCGGACAGATAGCCGATGATGGGCTGCACGATCAGCCCGGTCAGCGGTGCGGCGATCCACAGACCCGGCACGTCGTCGACCTGCGCGCCCAGGGTCTGGAAGATGCGGCTGGCATTCGCATTCTGCAGTGCGAACCCGAACTGGATGCCGAGAAAGCCGAAGCACATGTTCCAGATCTGCCAGAAATTCAAGCGTGGCTTGGCGGTCATGGCGCGGCCTCCGCGTCGGCTGCCGGCCCGATCAGCAACGCACTCACCTGCGCTGCATTGACCACGCCATCGCGACCACCACGGCCGCCGTTGTATTGCGCGAAATGGCCCAGGGCGCTCATGTTGAAGCCATCCTCCAGGCGAAACGTGCAGGCCTGCCCCGCCACTGCATCGAAGCTCACCTGGGTGGACAGCTGCTCGCTCACGCTATGCGGCATCACGATGAACTGCGACTGCGGCGGCTTGCCGGGGCACTCCAGCACCAGCCGCTTCACCGCAGCGGTGACGCCGGTATTGATCGGGCCATTATCGTTGCGATAACGCAACAGCACGCGATGCCGTCCCATATGCGCGGCCTGCCATCGCCAGGTCTGACTGCCGCGCAGGCTCTGCGATGGGCCAAGCGTCAGCGAGGCGCTATGCAGCGACTCCAAGCCATCCACGCGCCGGGTGAGGCTGAGGACATGCTGCAGACCGTCGTCAGGCAACGCGTAGTGGCCTTTGGCATTGAGGGCTTGCCCATCCATGTAAAGCGTGGTGCCGGCGGGAATCGCAACTCGATACAGATTGGCGTGCTCCTGCACCTCGGGCGACATCGGTGTTGCCGGCGCGAATACCTGCGCCGGCTGCGGTGGCGCCGTCAGGTCGGCCTTGCGACCAACCAGCTGCACCTGCGTGGTCTGGTCCTGCTGCTCGACACGCCCGGCCATCAGCAACTCGCCCTGATCGTCGGACGGACGCTGCAGCACATACCGCCGCGCGCCCTGCTCCAGCACGATCTGCTCGCGCTCGCCGAACAGCAGCGGCACCAGGCTGCGCGGCAACTTCGGGGTGACACTGCCATCGGCAGACAGGCCGAACACGCCTTCCAGCACGGCAGACAGATAGCCCGCCACCGACCACAGCTGGCGCGGCGAATTCACCACCGGGCCGCTGCGCGCGCCTTCTTCCACGTACACGGCCAGGCTGTGCATCTCGTAGTTCTCCATGTTGGAGCCAGCCAATGCGGCCCCACGCATCAACGACTGCAGTTCCAGCGCGATGCGCGGCGCATCCTCCAGCGCACGCGATGCGCGCAGCGCGTAGGCGCTGACGAATGGCCAGATGGCGCGGTTGTGGTAGATGGGCTGCGCGGCCTCCTGCGGCCATACCACCGGGCTGCCACCGGCCACCACCGGGTAGTTGCGCAGAGCCACGCGGGCACGTTCGGCCGGAAACACCTCGGCCAGCACGCCCAGCGACAGACCCAGCAGATCGACCTTGGCATAACGCACCGGATGCGCGGCACTGCCCAGGTAACTCACATACTGCTGGCGTTGCGCATCCCAGAACCGCGCATCGATGGCCAGACGCAGCGCATCGGCCCACTGCGCGTATTGCGCGGCGCGTGCGTCGCCGCGCTGGCGTGCCATCTGTTCGGCCAGGCGCAGCGCCTGGTAATGCAGCACATTGGTCGACAGCGCGAAGGACTCGGCGATGAAGCGCACGTCCTGACGCGTCCAGTCCGGGTAGGTCTGCTCGCGCCAGTCCAGAAACGAGGTTTCACCACGGTAGAGGCCGATGCGCGCATCGAACACAGCCTCGCGATCCTGCGCGAGGGTGGCCTGCAGCGCCTGCCATACCTCGTCGGCGAAGGGCTGATCGTCCAGTAGGCCACGCGCGGCCAGGAACCACACCACCCGGTCGCTGCTGATCGGCCAGCTGCCACCGGAGCCGGTGTCCTGCGCCACGAACAGGCCGGGCGTACGGCCGTCGCGCGCGGTGGAGAGCTTGAAGCGCAAGGAGTTACGCGTGCGTTCCGGCTCCAGCCGCCCCAGCGCCAGATCGGCGGCGAAACTGACATCGCGCGTCCACACGTATGGCCAGCGCTCGCCGGTTTCGAAACATCTGCACGGCACCGGCTTGCCGGCGTTGAAGGCCGGATCGCGGATCGCCTCGACGCGGTCGTCGGCCATCTCCTGCTGTGCCAGCGCGAACAAGGCATCGAACATCGGGCTGGCGGTATGCGTGCGCATCGGCTGTGCGGCAATGCGGCGCTCGCCTTGTGGCCACCGCAGCACGAAACCACCATCGTCCAGCGCCTGTGCCTGCGCGCGGCGCCCCTGAAATTCCAGCTCGTCGGCCAATACCGGCGAGCTTGCCGCAACGCTCAGCGTCGCAGCCATGCAGATCATCTTCAGCATCGAAGCGGCGAAACGGCTTGCACCGTCGGCCTTCCTCCCTCGTTGCACGCGTTGTGGTGCGTGGCACGGATGCGCCACGGCCGCGGACCCTCCCAGGTGCCGTCCGCCATGGTAGACGTGCGACTTGCCGTTCCGCATCCCTGCATACGTATTCATGGCATTCGTGATCGTGCATCACGGCCCCGCGCTGGCGCAGCGCTGCATAGTCTCCGCTTACGCACCGGCCACCTTGGGAGTGGAAATGCCGCTGTTTCCATGTCGAGCACGCTCGACGCTGCGCGCACACTGGATCGCGCGTCTGCTCGTGCTGGCCTGCGCTGCAGGCATGTCGCCGCTGGCACAGGCCGAGGTCACCACCATCGACGTCGCCTCACCGGGCAAGATCCTGCAGGTGACCCTGGAACTGGACGGCGGTACGCCGTACTACCGCGTGCAACGCCTGGGCCAGCCGGTACTGCAACGCTCACGACTGGGGTTCAACCTGCACGACGGACGCCTGGACCGCGGATTGACGGTGCTCGCGCAGGCACGCCAGAGTCACGACGACACCTGGGAGCAACCCTGGGGCGAAGCACGTCTGATCCGCAATCACTACAACGAATTGCGCGTGCGTCTGGGCGAGCGCGACGGCGCGCGGCGCAGCTTCGAGGTGGTCTTCCGCGTCTACGACGACGGCCTGGGCCTGCGCTATCACTTCCCCGAACAAGCCGGCCTGCGCGAGGCGATCATCGACGACGAACTCACCGAGTTCGCCATCGCCCAGCAGGCGCAGGCATGGTGGATTCCGGCGGGCGAACCGATCCATTACGAGTATCTCTACAGCCGCACGCCACTGAATCAGCTCACCCTGGCGCATACGCCGCTCACGCTACGTACCGACAGCGGCTTGCATATCGCGCTGCACGAGGCGGCACTGGTGGACTACGCCGGCATGTGGCTGCGCCGCAACGACGACCAGCGCCTGCGCGCGCAATTGTCCCCGGCCGCCGAAGGCTGGAAGGTCCGCCGTGCCCTGCCCTTCGATACGCCGTGGCGCACGCTGCAGATCGCCGACCAGGCCACCGGCCTGGTGGAATCCAACCTGATCCTCAACCTCAACGAGCCCAACGCGCTGGGCAATGTGGACTGGGTCAAGCCGTCCAAATATGTCGGCGTGTGGTGGTCGATGCACCTCAACCAGCAGACCTGGGCCACCGGCCCCAAGCATGCGGCAACCACGGCCACGACACGACGCTACATCGATTTCGCCGCTGCACACGGCTTCCGCGGTGTACTGGTCGAAGGCTGGAATCCAGGCTGGGACGGCGAATGGTTCGGCAACGGCGGCAGCTTCGACTTCACCAGGCCCACGCCGGATTTTGATCTGCCGGCGTTGAGCAAGTACGCCGCCGGCAAGGGCGTGCATCTGATCGGCCATCATGAAACGGGGTGCGCGGTGGACCACTACGAAGACCAGATCGCCGAGGCGATGGACCTGTACGCACGTTTCGGCGTGGATTCGGTCAAGACCGGCTATGTCTGCGACGACGGCCAGGTGGAGCGACGCAATCCGGCTGGCGGCGCGCCGCTGCGCGAGTGGCACGACGGCCAGTGGATGGCCCGCCATCACCTGCGCGTGGTGCGCGAAGCCGCCGAGCGGCAGATCGCGGTCAATGCGCACGAGCCGATCAAGGACACCGGCCTGCGCCGCACCTATCCCAACTGGATTTCGCGCGAAGGCGCGCGCGGCATGGAATACAACGCCTGGGGCCAGCCGCCCAATCCGCCCGAGCACGAGGTCAACCTGGTGTTTACCCGGATGCTGGCCGGGCCGATGGATTACACGCCGGGTATCGTCAGCCTGAAGGGCCGCAACGGCCAGCCGATTCCCAGCACCCTCGCCCGCCAGCTCGCTCTGTACGTGACGCTCTACAGCCCGATCCAGATGGCCGCCGACCTGCCCGAGCATTATCTGCAGCACCGCGACGCCTTCCGCTTCATCGAAGACGTGGCGGTGGATTGGGACCAGACCCGTGCGTTGAATGGAGAGGTGGGTGACTACGTCACCATCGCGCGCAAGGACCGGCACAGCCGCGAATGGTTCCTGGGCAGCATCACCGACGAACATGGCCGCCTGCTGCAGGTGCCGCTGGGATTCCTCGAACCGGGCGTGCGCTATACCGCGCAGATCTATCGTGATGGCGATGGCGCCGACTATGTGAGCAACCCGTTCGCCTTCGTGCGCGAAGAGCGTCAGGTCGGCAGCAGCGACACCCTGGAGTTGCGGCTGGCACCGGGCGGCGGGCAGGCGATCCGCTTCGTGCCGATCGCTCGCGCCCGCTGAGCACCGTCGCGGTGGCGGCCCGCACGCATGGCCGCCGCGAACGATTGCACATCGCAGTTGAACCGCACCGCTGCGGATGATGCGCCTCACCAGCGCGGCGCCCCGCGGCAGGCGGCACACCTCGACGGAAAGGCATGCATGGAATCGATTTCAACGCCATCGGGGCGGTTGAATACGTATGCAGCAACCGTCAGCAACCAGATGCGCTGTCTACCATACGTTGCAGTCGCCATGCCCTGCACGGCGCAGCATCTTCAGGCATCTGCCGGATCAAAACTCAAAGAACAACATGTACCTGGGAGGGGAAAATGTTGAAGCACAAGCGCTCCGCGCTGAGTATCGCCCTGGCCGTCGCCATGGCACCCACATTGGCTGCTGCGCAATCGGCAGCGTCTGCACAACCGACCACCACCGCACAGACCGCATCCGCGCCGGCCAACGGCGATGTCACCGAGCTGGACAAGGTCCAGGTCACCGGCCTGCGCCGCGCGATCGAAGGCGCCATTTCGGTCAAGCGCGATTCCACCTCGATCGTGGAAGCCATCTCCGCCGAAGACATCGGCCGCCTGCCCGACGTCAGCATCGCCGAATCGCTGGCGCGCCTGCCCGGCCTGGCCGCGCAGCGCGTTGCTGGCCGCGCGCAGGTGATCAGCGTGCGCGGCCTGTCGCCGGACTTCTCCACCACCCTGCTCAACGGGCGCGAAGTGGTCAGCACCGGTGACAATCGCAGCGTGGAATTCGACCAGTATCCATCCGAACTAGTCAGTGGCGTCACTGTCTACAAGACGCCCGATGCCGGCCTGGTCGGCCAGGGCCTGTCGGGTACGGTGGACATGCAGACCGCGCGCCCGCTCAGCTACAACGAACGCGTCATCGCCATCGGCGGCCGCTACCAGCGCAATTCGCTGGGCAAGGCCGCCAACGTCGATCCATACGGCAACCGCTTCAATGTCAGCTACATCGATCAGTTCGCCGACCGCACTATCGGCCTGACCATCGGCTACGCGCACACCGACATGCCGATCCAGGAAAACCAGGTCGGCCTGTACGAACCCTGGCAACCGGTCAATGCGCAACGCCAACGGCCAGGCGTCGCCGACGGCGTGTATTTCTCCGACGGCATCAAGGCACTGCGCCGCACCGGCAATCAGAAGCGCGACGGCGTCATGGCCACGCTGCAATACCGCCCGTCCAATGCCTGGACCAGCACGCTCGATGCCTTCCACACCGAAGCCGAGCAGATCGACACCGCCAACCAGTTCGAGCTCAACCTGAGCAATTACAACGGCGGCTACACGCCCGGCTTGAACATCACCAATGTGCGGGTCAACGACAACGGCAGCTTCGTGGGCGGCACGGCCAGCGGCGTCTACCCGCTGGTCCGAGGCATGTACAACAAACGCGAAGACCAGATCGACGCCTTCGGCTGGAACAACGAGATCGTCGCCGGCGCCGTCAAGATCGTCGCCGACGTGAATTACTCCAAGGCCACCCGCGACGAACTGAACCTGGAAAACAATCTGCAGCGTGCTCCCATGCCGCAACTGGACACGGTGGGTGTGTCGGTCGTCGGCAACGGCTTCTCGCAGCTGACACCGGGCATGAACTACTCGAACCCTGGCGAGCTGTTCCTCACCAACACCATCTACGGCTCCGGCTATGGCAAGGTGCCGAGCGTGGAAGACGTGCTCAAAGGCGCACGCCTGCAAGCCAGCTTCCCCATGCCTGAAGCGCTGAGCTGGTTCTCGGATCTGGATGTGGGCGTCAACTACGCCAATCGCGAAAAGCAGAAAACCCAGCCGGAAGGCAACATCACGCTGGGCGCGCAGGGCGAAGCCACGGTGGCAGCGGATCTGCAATACGCGCCGGTCAATCTCGGCTTCGCCGGTCTCGGCTCGCTGCCCGCCTGGAATGTGCCGGCCGCCGTGTCGCGCTACATGCTGTTCAACCCCAGCGACGACGCCTCGTTCCTGGTCTCCAAGGCCTGGACGGTCGAAGAGAAAATCACCACCGCCTGGCTGCGTGCCAACATCGACACCGAGTGGGGCGTGGTCGGCGTGCGCGGTAACGTCGGCGTGCAGCTGCAACGCGCCGATCAATCCTCGCGAGCCAATTACTGGGATGCCTCGCAACCGGCCGGTAGCGAAGTGCGACCCATCGACGACGGCAAGACCTATCGCGACTGGCTGCCCAGCCTGAACCTGGCGTTCCAGTTCCCATACGAGCAGACCCTGCGTTTCGCAATGGCCAAGCAGGTCGCGCGCCCCCGCGTGGATCAATTGCGCGCATCGCTGGAATTCGGTGTCGACACCTCCACTGGCCGCCCCGGCGCCAGCGGCGGCAACCCGATGCTCGACCCGTGGCGTGCCAACGCCCTGGACATCTCCTACGAAAAGTACTTCGCCGACCGCGCCTACGTGGCCGCGGCATTCTTCTACAAGGATCTCAAGAGCTACATCTACACCCAGAGCCGCGACAACTACGATTTCTCCGCATTGGTCGCCGGCTACGTGCCGCCGCCGGGCTCCGCCCCCGTCCTGACCACCGGCACCTTCAGCGCACCGTTCAATGGCAAGGGCGGCACCTTGCGTGGCCTCGAACTCACCGCCTCGCTACCGCTGGATCTGATCTTCGCTCCTTTGGAAGGCTTCGGCATCCAGGCCAGCGCCACCTTCAACGACAGCGACGTCAAGATCCGCGACCCGGAAAGCGCCTCCAGCGTAGGCGACGGCGAAATCAGCCTGCCCGGCCTGTCCGAGCGCGTCTACAACCTCACCGCCTACTACGAGCACAAGGGCTTCGAGGCCCGCGTCAGCCAACGCCGTCGCTCGGACTTCATTGGCGAGATCGGCAATTTCAACGGCAACCGCACCTTGCGCTACGTGGTTGGCGAAAACATCACCGACGCGCAGATCAGCTACAACTTCAGCGAAGGAAGCAGACTGTCCGGCCTGACCCTGCTGCTGCAGGCCAGCAACCTCAGCAACTCGCCGTACCGTACCTACGCAGAAACCAAGGACCGACCGCTGGAATACATCGAGTGGGGCCGCACGTTCGTATTGGGTGTGAATTACACGTTCTGAGCCATTGCAGGAACAGATAGCAGGCTTCTAGCCCCTCTCCCTCCGGGAGCGGGATTGGGGTGAGGGTACGGCCTCCAGGAGAACACGTCCGCGCCCGAGATTCCGTGCCTTCAACGCGCGGTAGATCTTTCCGCAGGGCCTGCGATCCAGTCCGCGCAATGCTACACAAGCGACGTGATCCAGAATCTCAAGATGTCGCCCGTTGAAAAGCCGCCGATCGAAAACCGGCGGCCTTTCTTTTTGCGCGCCACCGCTACTCGGGGTAACACAATCACCACAAGAAAGGCCGACGAAGGACTGCGAAGCCGTCAGGCGGACGCGACCGGCTCGCACCTGGCTCCTGCCACTCGTATCCTCCGCCTCTGGGCGTACCGTCCACACCCAGCTGGCAACTGCTTGCAATGTCCTGTTCGCCGTTCTAGCTCACATGGATGCAGGCGCAGGGCGACACATCCTCACTGCTCACCGTTTCCGTGCCCAGCGTACGCCGCGACATGCGAGCCACTGTATCGGCTATCGCAGCCGGCCTCAGCAGACACCCGCTTCCGTAGCTGGATCGGGCCACAACAGAGACATTGCCGTCCCCTTCGATGGCAACACCATGCGACGCATAGTAAAACGCCTTCCGGGCACAGCTTCCGACGCGCGCACCGAGCCCCAGCCCGGCAATCCGTACAAGAAAGCGAGGCATCCCAACGGAATGCCTCGCCACCATCACTCGATCACGCCACCCCGCACGTGGCTCGGTGCTGTCAGTTCCCGTCTATCGCGCAAACGACCGCGTGTCCAGGCAAGCGCAGGAGGCCACTCGCGATCGTCCCGTGCGCGACGCCTGGCACATCGATCTGTACCCACGCTCCCGCCGGTAGCGCGATCTCGGCCATGTCGACAGACAGATTGAAGGCCAACAGCATGGTCTGGCCCGCATGCTCGCGTCGGAACATCAGCACCGGCTCGGCGGTGTCGTAGAAGGTGATAGCCCCTTCGCGCAGTGCCGGCATGCCTTTGCGCCAGGCCAGGAACGTCCGCACAGCACTCAGCACGGACTGCGCATCACCTTGCTGCACACTCACCGCCGCAAGCCGATGCGGCTCCGCCAACGGCAGCCACGGCTGGCCACTGGTGAATCCCGCAGATGGCGCATCGGTCCATGGCATCGGCGTACGGCACCCATCGCGTCCCTTGAAGGTCGGCCAGAATGTGATGCCATAGGGATCCTGCAGATCCTCGAAGGCCACGTCCGCCTCGCCCAGCCCAAGCTCCTCGCCCTGGTACAGACAGACCGAACCGCGCAGCGAGCACAGCAGGGCCACCACCATCCGCGCAAACCTCGGCGATGCATGCTCGCCGCCCCACCGCGTCACCGCACGCACCACATCGTGATTGGAAATCGCCCAGCACGGCCACCCTTCCAGCATGGTGGCTTCCAGCCGGCTCACCGTTTCGCGGATATAGGCCGCACTGTAGTCCTGCACCAACAACTCGAAGCTGTAGCCCATGTGCAGGCGGCCTGCGGCCGTGTATTCGGCCGTGGTGGCCAGCGAATCTTCCGAGGAGATCTCGCCCAGGCTCACGGCATTCGGGTAGCGATCGAGCAACCCGCGCAGGCGCTCCAGGAACAGCAAGTTCTCTGGCTGCGTATTGTTGAAATAGTGGTACTGATAGGCGTAGGGGTTGTCCGCGCTGAAACCACGCCCCACCCGCTTGTCGGCCGGCTTGGCGGGATTATCGCGCAGCTGGGCATCGTGGAAACAGAAGTTGATCGCATCCAGGCGGAAGCCATCCACCCCGCGATCCAACCAGAACCGCACATTGTCCAAGGTCGCCTGCTGCACCTCGGCGTTATGAAAATTGAGGTCTGGCTGATCCACCAGGAAGTTGTGCAGATAGTACTGCTCGCGGCGTGGCTCCCACTGCCACGCCACGCCGCCGAACAACGACAGCCAGTTGTTGGGCGGCGTGCCGTCCTCGCGCGGATCGGCCCACACGTACCAATCCGCCTTCGCATTGGTCTTGTCCTGCCGGCTTTCCTGGAACCACGCGTGTTCGATCGAGGTGTGGCTCAACACCTGGTCGATCATCACCTTCAGTCCCAGCGCATGTGCCTTGTCGAGCAGACGATCGAAATCGGCCAGCGACCCGAACAACGGATCCACCTCGCGATAATCGGCAATGTCGTAGCCGAAGTCGGCCATCGGCGACTTGAAGAACGGCGAGATCCAGATCGCATCCACACCCAGCCCGGCAATGTAGTCGAGCTTGGCGATGATGCCCGGCAGATCGCCCACCCCATCGCCATTGGAATCAAGGAAACTGCGCGGATAGATCTGATAGATGACGGCCCCGCGCCACCATGGTGTCTGCAACATGCACGCCCCTCCCGGGCCACTGCGGGCAGCCAACACGGCCACCGCCCAAGGCCGTTAGCCTAGCGGCGCAGCACCCCATGGGTGCGCGCGTGCATACGTATTCATTGCAGTCGCAAAGAAATCACCAAGCGTCGGCCAGTGATCGCAGCGCGGCCCCTTTGACCGCAGCGGAACGCGATACACATTCTTGTCGATTGCCTTGTACAAACTCTTCGAGCTGCCCGTCACCGTTTTGGTGATCGCCGCGCTGATCCCATCGGTCATCGTCCAATACAAGCGGCCCGAGCCTTGCGCCATGCTGGTCGCCAACCCGATGATCAGCGCCGCACGAAGCGCAGTGACCACCACCCCATCGCCGCCTCGCGCGACTGACCGGTCACGATGCGGTAGCCCTGGATGAAGAGTTACGGTCCTAGATCAACACATCCAAGCCTGGAACCGAGGCCATCGAGATGGCCTCGGCGTGAGCTTTACTCCAGCGTACAAAGCAAAAACTCATTACATCGACATCGCAGGCGAAGCGGCCTGTTGTGCCTGCGCCTGCGATTGCAGCTGCGCAGTCTGACGCTGGTTTTCCTCGGCGACCTGACGGCTGCTGTGTTCCAGCGATTGTCCTTGCGCCTGATCGCGGTCCACAAATACACGCCGCATCGCCGGGTCGGTCATCTCACCCTGCACCGCGAAGAAGCCGTCACCGCTCTTGTTCGGCACCACATGGTCGATGCGCTGCAGACCGCTGACCTTGGCTTCAAACACAATTTGCCCGGCCGCCTGCTCAAGTTCTTTGCGGCTGGCAAAGCCGCCACGTTCGCCCATCGCTTCCAGCTTGCCTACTGTACCGACGAACATGCCATTGTCGGGGTGGCGAGGATCGGAGAGCAACGGAGAACCCGACGCGGCTGGTGCCTGTGCAGCCTGAACATTGCTCTGCTCGGGCTGTTTGGTCGTCTGCTGCGCCAGTGCTTTGCCGAGTGCCGCCTGTGTCTGCCCTCCCACTACGCCATCGACCTGCAGACCATGTGTGCGTTGGAATTGCTCCACCGCAAACTTGGTATTGCTGCCGAAATCGCCATCGGCCTGCAGCGGCTTGCCATCGCGGCCTACAGCGCCTAGCTGGGCCAGTTGGTTCTGCAACTGCTTCACGGACTCGCCGCGCTCGCCTTGTTCTAACGTGCCGGCGTGTCGAGAAGGATTGCTATGGTGCCTGGATGACGCACCTTCAACTGGCTGACTTGGCCTAGCTGCTTGAGTAGCCTCAGTCGGCGTACGATCCGACAAGCTGTTACTGACTCTGTTGGCATAGACAGCATACTGATCCATCTTGCGCCCCATGGCTGCATATGCCTCAGCATTCGTGATACTGCCATCACCATAGAGGGATGAGTTTCCTTTGATAACCTCCGCACTCAGGACACTGCTGACTTTCCCATTTGGGTTGTCGTGCACTGCCTGCAGGAATTTAGGCCCATCTCCTGTACCAAGGTTATGCATCGCGTAAACATTTGCCGCTATGTCCTTACCGCCATACTTTGCAGCCCGATCAATGTTTTCACGGGTGAATTCCGCCAACATTGCAGCCTGCAGTCGTGTATCTTGACGAAGCTCAGGCGCATTTGCCTGAGAACGTGTAAGGCCGCCCGCATTTTCAACACCGTACTTTTCACCGTAGGTGTTAATCATTTGCTGCCAAGTGCTGTTCAAAAACTGGCCATATCCATAGGCAGAGGAAATTGCCATGGTGCCATCGAATTGCCTGACTGTATTGTTCTCGGGACGGCTGATCGCAACCGGCCGAGCAGCTGGATTGAATCCAGATTCAAATCCAGCAATCTTGACCATCACACCCGGGTCTATACCTGCAGCGTGAGCGGCATCTACCAACTCTTGCCGATGCTCGGCCCATCGCTCATCAATCCTTGCCATAGCGCCCTCCTTAATCCGAATTGGGAAATAACTCAAGGATCCCAGGGATAAATTCCCTTCGCTTCATCATAAGCTACAAGCCGGGTCTCAAGCTTGGTCTCTCCGCGCTTACGCATGACCTCTAGGGGATACATCCCTGCCACAACTTGCCCATCAGCTTTGACGTTCAGATCATTAGTCTCGCCAGGAGCGTTTTCGCTCACGCGCGGTATGCCTGACACCTCACGAATCTCGCCACCAATGGGGACCTGAAGCGAATAACGTGTCACTTGGACCCCTTGCCAAATGCCCCCGGCGGTAGAAAGCCAACCATAACGACCAGGGCCAACTTGGATGATCTTCGCATCAAGACAACCGCAATCACCAGCCTGTCCCATATCGATGGCCGGCTTCGCAGCCAGCATCTTGATCTTGTTGTCATCGCCCAAGCCAGCGACGAACAGACCTTCCAGGCCAGGATCTACTTGCGAATAGATTTCAGCTTGCGGATCGCTGTGCGCTTGCACGTAGACCTTTGTGCCATCAGCATCACTGAAAACCTTCGAGACAGCGCCAATCATGCAGTAATCCAGTGATTCGCTACCTGCCTGAAACTCATATTTCCAGCAATTGCGCGATGGATCGAAGTTACTAGCCCCGTATGCGGAATTCAGTGTATTCGCTACTACCGCCTCAATCACTAAAGAGCTCAAATTGGGATCACTTCGCCCAGACACATGAGCACTTGGATCCTTACCCTCAGAAATACCCCCATCCGCCACCGGCTGTGGACTCCGCAGATCACTTGAGGAAACCGGACTTTGCGATGCACCCTCTCGCATACAGGAGCCAAAGAACAGGGGTGCAGAAATTGCCAAGCAAAAGCGCAGTATTTGCGAGCTATTCATCGCCCAAGCTCCAGTTCAGTAATTACAAAATTCCATAACAGCCATTACAGCAACTTCTCATCAAGCAGACCAGCAAGAGTCCAATAATCAGTAAGATCAGACGCCGCCATTCACAACGAGCCAATCATTTAAAACTTCTGGAAGACCAGCTTATTGCGATTTGCGCGTCCACCAGACCGGCTCACACCCTTGTTCTTGCTCGTTCGATACAGGCGTGCCGGCGGTCGCGCCAGGCGCAATCCGCGATCCCGTAGTTATTCTCGACCTTCTTTATCTCTTCCTTGGGTTTGTCGATCGACTTTAATCATTCAAATCGTTTCCCACCACCTCCCACTGCGCGCTGGCGGCTCCGGCCATGCAGAGCAGCACCAGTCCCGTGCACACGCGAGAAAAATGTCTGAACTTGGTTGCCATGGTGTGTTTGCCTCCTGACACAGATGAATATGGTGGTCGATGTATCCGCTTGCCGTGGGTGGCACTACGCATCCTCGGCCTCCTTGTCCTTGACCGACTTGCGCTTGCCCGAGCCCTTGCGGTTGGCGTAGAAGTCCGCCAGCCACTGTTCGGGCGTCAGCTGGTCGACGGTGACACCCAGCTTGCCGGCCTTGCCGGACAGGACCTGGTGCATGATCTCGATATTGTCGGTGGACGAGGAAATCACCGAGAGCGCATCGTCCATGCCGCGCAGGTTGAGCTGGCACACCGCCGACGCGTGGCCTTGCTTGACCAGGAAGCAGCGCGAGCGCTCGTCCAGCGACACCACCACCTGGTACTCGGCGTCGGTCAGCTTGAGACCGTCGATGTAGTCGTCGCGGCTGGCATTGGGGTTGGGCAGCAACACCATCGTGGCGGTCTGCTCGATCAGTGCCGCGGCGATGTCGCTGGCCAGCGCGTCTTCCGGGCTTTGCGTGGCGAAGATGCCCAGGCCGTTCTGCTTACGGATGGTCTTCTGCTTGTTCTTGGCGAACTCCTTCAGCCCGCCCTTGCCGTCGAGGATCTTCCAGAACTCGTCCATCACGTAGATCAGCGGGCGCCCGTCGATCAATGCTTCCAGCCGGTGCAGCAGGTAGTTGATCACCGGCACGCGCACTTCGGCGTTGTCGATCACGTCGGTGTAGTCGAAGCCGATGATGGAGGCGCGGGTCAGGTCGATCGTGTCCACCGGATTGTCGAACACCCAACCCAGCGAGTTGCCCGCCGTCCAGCGACGCAGCCGGGCATACAGGCCGTCGTCGCCCATGTTGGGCAGGCTCTTGCGGAAGTTGCTCATGCTGCGCAGGTGCATGGGCGTGTCCAGCATGCCCTCCACCGCACGGTAGATATCTTCTTCCTCGCGGGCGCTGTACTCGGCCTTGCCGCCCAGCACCTTGATCAACTCGGCCAGGAACTGCGTGTTGGCTTCGTTGCGCTCGCACTGGAACGGGTTGAACCCGGTCGGCACGCCGTTCTCCAGGGCCAGGTAATTGCCCCCGCAAGCGCGCACGAAGATCTCCGCGCCGCGGTCCTTGTCGAAGAAGAAGATGGTCGGCACCGGATCGAACTTCTGCACCTGGCTCAACAGGAAGTTGATCAGCGCCGTCTTGCCGGTACCGGACTTGCCGATCACCATGGTGTTGCCGATCGCCTTCTCGCCGAGCGAATTCTCGGCCGGATGCGTGGCGTGGAAATTGAAGTAGTACGGCTGGCCGTTGGTGGTCTGCAGCGTGGTGACGCAATCGCCCCACGGATTGTTATGCGGCTTGCCCTGGGCGAAGTTGTGCAGCGGCGACAGGCCGAGGAAATTGAGCGAACTCAGATTGGCGATACGCGTGCGGAAGCGCCAGTTGCCCGGCAGCTGCGCGTAGAACGACGAGGCGATCGCCAGATCTTCCTTGGCCGAAACGAAACCGGCGTTGGACAGCTCGGCGCGGGTCGTCGCGATCTGACGCGCCAGCTTCTCCTGGCTGTCGGCGTAGACCGCCAGGGTGAAGTGGTATTCGCCCAGCACGAAGTTGCCTGACGCCACGTCGTCCATGGCCAGATCCAGATCGCGGATCTGGCTGGACGACTTGTCGCCCGAGGAAATCATCATGCCCTTGGTGCGTTCCAGCACCTTCAGCGCTTCGTGGCGGCCGACCGGGCTGAAGGAGTGGGTCATGACGTACTCGAAATCGAGGTACTTCAGGCCATTGAGAATGCCCGGATAGGTGCCGTCGGCATACTCCTTGATATTGAGGATCGCGCCGAAGTGATTGATGCCATCCGGGGTACGAATGACGAAGTCGCCCGTCTTGTTGGCGAACATGTGCTTGCTGACCGGCAGATACGCAGGCACCGGCGCCTGCAGCACGGGTACCGGCTCGTCGATGCGATTGAGCAGGTAGCCGAGAAACTCCAGGGTCTCAGAAAACACCACCCCGTTCTTGGCTTCGTACATGCCAAGGCGGTACGGCGAATAATCCTTGAGGACCGCTTCCACATTGGTGGCCAGTTCGACGACCTTGGCCACGGCCTGCTCTTCTTCGGCACGGATCTTGTCGGGGTTGGCGGACTTTTCGACCAGGCGGCGCCCGGTCACCACCGGCCGATAGATCATGCTGAAGTACAGTTCGTTCTGCATGATCTTCTGCGACGACAGCGCGGCGTAGTACTCGTCGGACAGCGTCTGATTGAAGGATTGCCTGAAACGCCCGCCGGTGCCGATCCTGCGCCTGCGGCGCACATCGTGGACCCAGAATGCGACGTTGGCGAAGTCCGGAGCGCGTAGCGTCTGCAACAGGCGGTTGAAGGTGTTGTGCCGTTGCTCGAGCTCGAACTCGTCGCGCCCCACGAACGGCAGGCCAGCCAGGTGCCAGATCAGCAGGTAGTCGCCAGCGGTGGTCTTGACGACCGACGGCGCAACATGTGACGAGACGGAAACGAATTCGCTGATCGGGCTGTCTGGACTGAACATGGTGTTACCAGATTAAGAGGAAAGCATTACGTGGATAACCGCTACAAACACCGTCCCCACGCGCATCGCGCATGGGGACGGTTGAGAGCCGTTGAGCTGTTCATCGCGGCTTCCCGGGGGGGCCCTTGCGATATTCGTTGGGGGTGAACACCCACATGCCCGAATAACGTTCGCGGTTTCGTGCACGCATCCGGAACAGCCAACGCAACCCGAGCAACCTGAAAATCATCTCGTCGCGCTTGGCCATCTGTTGCATGACGAAGATGATGACGGGGATGCTGAACAGGAACCAGAGATTGAAGTACATGCTCGACAGCAAGCCACCGCCCGCACCGATGAAGAACGGGATGTAAGGCACCCCGAGAAACATGGCCGGGCGGGTGCACCCGCGGAAGAGCACATCTTTACGCATAGTATTGAGCGAGCTGCATCAGTGAAATGCCAATTTCCGAGCAGTCATTGGCAGCACCTGCGCCGTCTTGCTTGAGGATCATGTTGGCGATCTGCCCGGCCGCACCGATCAATACACCGCCGATGAGGATGGGAGAAACCTCGGAGATGCGCTTGTGCGCGAAGGCGATCTGATAACCGGCAACGATGACGGCGATGGTGACCACGGCGATCGAGCCCATGTTCAGGAGCGTGGTCACGTTATTCAGGAATCCACAGACGCGGGTTTCGGTGCCACCCAATCCGTTACCGCCAGGGGCCGCGCCAGCGCCGCCAGCCACCACCAACAACGAAGTGAACAGCAGCGCCTTCACTGCCTGCGTACCGATCATTTTGGCATCGGCAACCGTTTTCTTGTCGATTTCAAACTTCATGTCTAACTCCTTGGGAACAGAGGGGGTCCAGCAGCCAGCATCCTTGGCGATCTTCCTTCCTAAAAAACAAACGCAGTGTCGACCTGTGGGGCAGCTTGCGCAGCAGGCAATGCCGGAGCGGCACCCGCGGGTCGATCATTCGAAACTTGCGCCTGCGGCGCAACGGCCGGCATCGCCACGCCGCGCCCCTGCCCCGTCGCCTTCACCACGTACAGCTCGTCGTCCGATGCGGGCGCGGTGGGTACCGCGCGCACGGGCGCAGAGGATGGCGCAGGAGGCAGCGATAGCATAGGTGCCGAGGGTGAAGCCGTTGTGGTGCGCGTACCGGCCAAATCCTGAATACGACGGGCAACAATGGCGTCCGCCAGTTCGGCGGCCGCCTGCTTCACCGGATTGGCCGGCCGGAGCTGAACCTGGCGGGTCGGGACCACCGCAATGGGCTCCGCGCCCGCCGCTGCCGCCACCGACTGGCGGATGGAGGCGTAGATCTTCTGCACGTAGCCGTGCTTGAAACCGGTTTCGAAATTGCCGGAGTAGTAGCAACTGAACGACTTGCCCCAGTTGGCGCCAGACCGCGAATGGCACTCGGCGAGAATCCGCGAGGCGGCAACCAGATTGGGACACTTGTCGAACGCCATTTCGTAGCTGGTCAGGCCGTACTTCTGCAGGTTGTAGCGATTGACCTGGCCCAGGCCCAGCGAGAAGTTGTAGCCCTTCTGCTCGAGCATCTTGGCGGTGGCGACAGCCTCGGCCAGACCGCGCGGCTCACGCACCAGCCGCCCCCCGACCACGCCGATGGCATAGGGATTGCGCGAGGACTCGACCCGGACGACGTGCTGCATCACCTCGCCGGGGACGGCGAGTCCAGAGCACCCCATCAGTTCCATGCCAGGCAACATGTCATTTCTCCTCCAGACCAGATCACCGCACTTGCAAACGCCGACTCAACCGCCGCGCAAGGTTCGCAGGGGATCGAAGTCGATTCCCGTGATGAACCGCCGCCCGGCATGCGCCTTGATGTGGACCACGATGTCGATGGTCATTCGCAGCAGGCGCTTGATCACCTCGAATTCCAGGCCAGAGCCCTCGCTCGACGCCTTCACCATCAGCGCCAGCTGATCCCAGGTCTGCTCCACACTGCCGGCGTGGCAACTGGTGATCGAGCCGGGGTGGCCGGATGCGCAATTGCGGATGAAATAGAACGATTCATCGCCGCGCAACTCGGCCAGGATGATGCGATCGGGCTTCATGCGCAGGCAGGCCTCCATGCAACTCTTGGCGGTGACGTTGCTGGTGCTCTGCCCGCCCTTCGAGTACAGCAGGTGCACGGAGTTCGGCTGACTGATGAACAGCTCGCGCGCGTCCTCGATGGTCACCAGGCGCTCTTCGCTGGGGATATGGTTGACCAAAGCCTTCATGAAGGTGGTTTTGCCGCTGCCGGTCGCGCCGGCCACCACGACGTTCTTCTTGTACAACACCGATTTCTTGAAGAACTCCGCGTAATCGCGCTTGCGACGCAGTTCGAGCAACTCCTGATCGTGATCGCTGACGTCTGCCGACTGTTCCAGCACCTCATCGAAGAACCCGTCGTGCTTGTACTGCTCGAGCGACTTGGTGTGCTTGGAGGGAAGCCGGATGGTGATCGACACCTTGCCGGCATCGCAGGCCGGCGGCATCACGAACTGCGCACGCTGCCCGGTCGGGAAGGTCAACGACACCACCGGGTCCGCATCGGTGATGCGTTGACCGGTGTTGCTCTCATTGACCACCGCGGTGCAGAACTGCCGCGCACGGTCGTACGTCAACGACGGCACATCGACCCGCTGCCAGCCGTGGATGGTTTCCAGATACAGCTCGCCAGGCCGATTGATACAGATTTCGGTCACGTCAGGCGAGTTCAGGTAATCCAGGATTCCCAGCACCGAGTACTGGTAATCCAGGAAGTCGTTCGAAATACGCGCTGTCGGAGAATCGTCGATCGTCATGGCGGTCACTGCATTCACTTCGGCAGGACAGCCGAGAAATCGACGTCCTTGGCAACGTAGACGTTCAGCACCGTGCCTTGATTGATCGTCAAGGTGGCAGGGCGACGTCCGGCCTGTTCCACGGCCTGCTCCGCAAGCTGCTGAACGCTGCGCGCGGTATTACTTTCGAAGGGGCGCTGGGTGACGATTCCCGACCCCACGCCGAACGTGGTGGTTTCCGGGCCGTATTCCGCCGCAGCGTACTTGAAGGCATCGCTCAGCAGACTGATGAACAGCGCCGATGCGATCTTGTTGCCCCAATGCGCATTGTACTGGCCAGGATGACCGGCGCTGCCCAGCGTGTCGATACCCGGGCCTTCCAGCGTGACATCCAGCCCGGTCGGCGTGGTCACACGATCCCACACCACCTGCATCCGCCGGCTGGTGGGTTCTGCTGCGCCATACTGGCCGAGCATCTTCGACCCCTTGGGCAAGAGCAGATTATGTCCGTTGATCGAATACACCGGTTCGGTGACGATGCACGAGGTGTATCCACCGAAATCGGAAATGATCCGCGTCTCGAGGATGCAACGGATGTAGGTGCCACGCACCATCAAACCGTCCGGATTGCTGATGGGCTTGGCCAGCAGCACCTGGCTTTCATCCTGGGCAGCCGCCGGCTGTGCACCGGGCTGACCAGGCATGCCGGGGACACCGGCACCGGTGTTGGCGGACTGCTCGGCCAGGATGCGGCGCTCCAGCAAGGTCGGACCACGCGGGCGCTCTGGTGCAGAGCTGCCCTCATCCTCCTCGTCGGTGGGCATCGGCGGCAACGGTGGCAGGCTCGGTTGCTGTGCCAACGGCACCGGCGGCTCTTCCACGGGCGCGGTCATGTTCTGCGGCAGCGCTGGCGCCACCACGGTTTCGGTACGCGGCTTCGGCGGAGCGTCATCGTCCCCGCTCTGCGTCGCCAGCCAGAAGATCACGAGGATCAACAGGGCTGCGATGCCCGCCAGGAAGACCAGCGCCTTGCGGTTGAGACGCTTGATGTCGCTGGAACGCAACACCGGCTCGTTGGCATCGAGGTCTGGCTCGGCGCTCGCCTGCTGCCGCGCGAAATACGGATTATTGCGCTCGTTGTAGTCGCCGTTGCGCTGCTCCTCCCCGCGGTTGGTCGGGGAGTGCTCATCTGGGCTGTTTGGAATATTCGAGTTCACTTTTGCTTGTTCCTTCGCAGACCGACGACGTTATCGCCATGGCGAACCACCAGGAAAGGATAGGTCCCGTGCACGATCAAGGTGTTGCCTTCCACCGTCGTATTGACGAGGAAATCCTCTGCGTGTTCCTTCTCGCGGCCGAACACCGCCGGGAAATTACCGGTGGGGAAGCGCGTCAGGTCCATGTTGATGTAGGTGAACTTTCCGTCATCATAAACCCGGCTTGGAATCAACCAGGACTTCTTGGTACGCGTCGCGTAGTCGTAATCGTAGTAATAGCGGCGATCCTTCAGGATCTTTGCATTCAACAGCGGGCCGGTCTTGGAAGTATCCGCATCGGCGACGTTGTTGAAGCTGGTGTCCTTCGGATAGCTGAACACCACTTTGTACTGGACACCGGCCTGTTTGGCCTGCTCCAGCCGCTGCCAGTCGGTTGCGACGACTTTGAGCTCGAGAATGTAGGAATGCGTGGCGGTACGAATCATCATGTTCGTATCGACATCGACATTCTTCGGCTTCAGATAGAACACATTCTCGCGCCGGGTGAGTTCCCAGCCGCCGGTGAAGCCGGTGCTGTAGTCGAGAATCTTTTCGTTCGGGCTCAGCTCGATCTGGGTGGTGATACCCAGGCCGGTGCGCACCTGGTAAATGCGATCGGGCGCGTACTCGTATTCCTGGACCACCTGAGCGGCCGCGGAGAAGATGCATAGTGCAAGTGGTAGCGCTGAAAACAACGCAGCCCTGTACCGATTAAAGAGTTTCATCGACCGCTTGCTCCATTGACATTGTTCGGCGTCCCTTGGGGTTGGATCGCGGGCTGCATTTGCGGCTGGCCCGCCGGCTGCATCTGATCGGGGAAGGCAGGCTGCGCCGATTGCGGCGGGAGGCCGCCTTGCGGCTGCATCCCTGGCTGCAACGGAACACCGCCCTGCGGCGCGACGCCGGGCATGGCGGCGGCATTGGGATCGATCACTCCCGCCTGCGGCTGGACGACCGCCTGCGGCTGGGAGTTGATGGCCGTCCCTGCCGCGGGAGCCACCGGCAACGCGGAATAGTCGTTGTCGACGCGATAATCGGTGACCCGGAAACCCAGTGGATTTTCGACGCGCAGGCTGTCGCTCATCTCGAGATTGTCCTGATAGACGAACCCCAGGGTGGCGATCTTGTTGTCCAGCAGCGTGGAGACCGTCGAGTTCTTGTCGTAGACCGTCCGCTGGAAACGGACGGTCGCCCCGGTGTAGGGCTTGCCGTTCCCGCCGATCAACGTGATGCTGAGGATGTTGACACGGATGGCGCGCAGCCTGCCGTACGTCGTCAAGGGCCGCTGCGGATTATTGGCCGAGTGCAGTGCGCGATATTCGCTTACGACGTTGGTTGCGCCCATGGCCGAAACGGTGTTCCAGTCGCGCTGGCCGATGATGGAAAGATCGAACGATTCGCGCGCGATGATGAAGCGGGCGATGTTGCTGCGCGCGAGCGCTTCGCTCGTGCTGACCGTGCGTCCACCGAAATTCGCCTCGAGCTTGGCGATCGTGCTGGTTCCGGAGTACGCGTCCGCCATCACCAGATAAGGCACTTTCTCCTTCAGCGGCAGCATGTAGTAATAGCCGCCAGCCGTCATGACCGTAACGACCATCGACAGCGTGGCCACGATCCAGGCACGCTTTTCACTGCGGCGCGCGAGGTCGGCAATGCTCACCTCGTAGTTCACCGCCTTCTGCACGGCCGCGCCCACTTGAGCAGACCCGTCCTTTTCACTGACCTTCTTACGCAACATATCTAGATCCGTCACAGTGGGGCCTTGTCAGGCCTAGAACCATCGCCGCGACCAAACGCGGATACTTGAAACACGTCGAGCGCTTCGCGGCCGGGCGACAGTTAGCGCCCGCGTGCGTTGCGCCCGTTACTTGGCCCCAGACGACACCGGCACCGGCTGCACCAACAGTTTGTTCGCGGCAACGGAGACCGAAACACCTTGAGCGGCATAGACAGCGCTCAACTCGGTGGCAGCTTGCTGGACGCTGGTGGTGCTGATGTTCGACACCGGCCCGATCAAGGTGTAGTCCGACGGAAGGTTGTAGGCCAGCTGCATATTGGAGTCTGCGGCCCACCGCTCCAGCATGGTCTTCAGGGTGCCGTCCATCGGGGTGGCCTGATAGGTGTAGGAGGTGTAGAGCGGAATTTCGATGGGTGCTTCATCGAAGTGATTGACATGCCTCCAACGCCCACCGAAATCCGGGGCAGGCTTGGTCGCGCAGGCGCCCGCCAACGCGGCAATGGCTAACACCAACGAAAGCTTGAGCACATACATCGGATTCACTCTGACCTCTCCAACTCATGAAAAACTGGCTTGAACCACGGACAGCACCAGACTCCGCTCACCCAGGGGTGACGGAGCAAAAGAGCCGCTGAAATTTCGTTGCGCGCGGGCGCAGGCGATCGGCACACCACAGGGGCGCATCGCACTTGAACACCGCAAAAGATGAATACGTCATGAAACCATCCATAGCCCGACTCCTGATACGGCCCCGTCCGGCGCCGCTCCCCCTGAACAAACTCTGATTACCCGCAGTCGCCGAAACTTTGCTCCCTGCGCCAACCTGAGTCAACAATTACGGCGCTTCCCCGCATTATTTGTGCGAACACCATCACGTTTTGATGGAAAGCGTTTTCACTTCTGTCTTTGGCAGAAGACGTGCCGTGAAGTGACGGTCTTCGTAGTAGCGGATCTTGTCGCACTTCACCGGGTGCGGAATGCCCTCGTACAGGAACACTTCCTTGTCGCTGCCCATCGCCTTGAGCTCCTGGGGAAGCATCAGCGCCCGGCGCTCTTCGGAGATGCTGCGCGTGGTCTCGCGACCGCGGGTGATGTTCTTCTTCTTGATGGTCGTGTAACCCAGCATTTCAGAATAGTCGTTCGCATCCTGCTGCTCGCGTGGGGCGTAGAGGATCTGCAGGGCGTGATTGGTGATGATGGTGCGCGACAGGTCCTTGCCGTAGGTCGCATCCAGCTGTGCCATGCTCTGGATGATCGGCAGCAGGCGGATGTTGTAGCCGGCCATGTAGGCCACCGCGGTGGCGATGATGTCCACCTTGCCGATCGAGGTGAATTCGTCCATCAACAGCAAGCATTGATACTTCAGCTCGGGATTGGACTTGGGCAGCTCGCGGGTGTTGAGGTTGATGATCTGACTGAAGAGCAGGTTGATGATCAGGCGGCTTTCGGCCAGCTTGTTGGGCTGGATACCGATGTAGATCGTCATCTTCTTCTTGCGCAGATCGGTCAGCAGGAAATCATCGGCACTGGTCGCAGCGTCCAGCACCGGGTTGATCCACGCATTGAGCGGCTCTTTCAAGGTTCCCATGATCGATGCAAAGGTCTCATCGGCCTGTGACAGCATGTTGGCAAATGCCGAGCGCGCGTTGCCACTGAGGAACCGTCGTTCGGACAGCGACTTCAGATACTTCTTGAGGTCGGTGCCATCACCCGACGACAGGCGATAGATACCCCCCAGCGTGGGCGCGCCTGCGCCGCCCGGAAACCCGAGCTCCAGTTCCTCATCCCGGTTCTCGAACAGGTAGAGGGCAAAGGCCATGAATGCGTTGCGCGCCTGGCTGACCCAGAACTTCTGGTCGTCCGAGCCATCCGGGTACAGCATCGCGGCGATGCTCATCAGATCCGAGACGCGAAATGCCGGATCGTTGGACACGTAAGTCAGCGGGTTCCAGCGATGGGTCCGCCGATCTTCCGCGAACGGATTGAACAGGAACACCTCGTGCCCCTGGCTGGCACGCCAGCCGCTGGTGAGGTCGAAATTTTCCTGCTTGATGTCCAGGACGACCACCGACTCCTGATACTCGAGCAGGTTCGGGATGACCACGCCCACACCCTTACCCGAGCGCGTTGGCGCTGCGAGGATCACGAACTGCTGCCCACTCAGGCGCACCAGCTTGCCGTTGAACTTGCCCACGACGATACCGTTGCCGCTGGGCTTGAACAGGCCGTGCTTGGACAGATCGGCGGCGCCGGCGAAACGCGCATCGCCGTGCAGGGCGCGCGCCTTCGGCTTGACGATCAGCGCAACCGCGATCAGCCAGGCGAGTGCAGGCACGCCGAAGCCGATGATGCCTGCCATCTTGATCTTGGTCGCATAGGGCGCGACCTGCGGCAGGCCGAGCGCGGCGAAGTAACGGTAGTACGTATCCCAGGCATACAGGCCCTGGTCCATCCGCAACAGCAGCAAGGTCAGGTAGCCAGACAGCAGGTATCCGGCGAGCAAGGCCACCAGCGTCGCTGGCACGATCATTTTGAGCTTGGACATTCGCCCGTCTCCTTAGGCTTCTATCTCGATGGCGATCTAACGACGGACGCTCGGCTTGTGTTCGATCGGATCGGCGCGGCGGCCTCCGCTCTCGCTTTCGACCAGCGAATCGACCCATAGCCTGGCCTGGTCCAATGAGAGGTCCGGCGTGATCCGGGTTCCGGCATCGGTCACCACCGCATACGCCACGACCGCATCGGGTGCGTACACCTCATCACGCGTGATCGCCACGACCCGATACCCGCCCCTGCTCAGCACGGTGTGCTGATACTCGTCCATCGCCAGCCTTCCTTTCCGTCAGCGCGCTGGCGATGCTAAAGCAAGACGTGTGATGGAGAAAGCAGTTTCAGCAATTGCACGGGCGGGATCAGCCGAGGTGGCGGAAGCCATGGTGTGTAGCGCTGCAGTCGGTGCGATTCGTGCCCAAGAGCAGGCGGCGACCATCGCGCCCCGGCTGCGCCGGCTCCTGCGCGGGAGGTACCGAGACCACTCGGCCGCCATGCCGCGGGAACGCGATGCAAGGCTGGGCCTGTCGTCCCTTGGCAAAGCCCGCGCAGCAGTGGAGTTGATCGTGGAAGACTTCACCCAGGACCTGTGCAGGCTACGGGAGCCGGGGTCAGAACGGGGTGAGTCGATGCCGATGTGGGAGATCGCATATCGGCTGAAAAAACTGCGCCACTTGCGTTGCAAGTGGTGGGCGGTACAGGGTTCGAACCTGTGACCCCTACCATGTCAAGGTAGTGCTCTACCGCTGAGCTAACCGCCCGGTGCCTGCGACTGCGTTGCGCTGTGCAGGGCGCGCATTCTAGCGCAGGGTACGAACGACCACAAGCCCTCTGCCAAGCAGGCACGCCACCCTGCCCTACCCCAGGCTGGCGGCCTTCAACTTCTGGATCTGGTCGCGGATCTGCGCTGCCGCCTCGAACTCCAGATCCTTGGCATGCTGATACATCTGCTGCTCCAGGCTCTTGAGCTTGCCAGCGATCTCCGCCGGCTTCATGGCGCGATAGTCGGGTGCCTCCTCGGCCACCTGGCGCGATTTCGACCGCCCCTTGCCGGCCTTCTTCTCTGCTGCATCTTCGCGCGCGCCTTCCATGATGTCTTCGATCGGACGCGCCACCGACTTGGGCGTGATTCCGTGTTCGAGGTTGTACTCGACCTGCTTCTCGCGACGGCGATCGGTTTCGTCGATCGCCGCCTGCATCGAACGGGTGATCTTGTCGGCATACAGGATCGCCTTGCCACGCAGATTGCGCGCGGCGCGGCCGATGGTCTGGATCAGTGAGCCGGTCGAACGCAGGAAGCCTTCCTTGTCCGCATCCAGGATCGCCACCAGCGATACCTCCGGCATGTCCAGACCTTCGCGCAGCAGGTTGATGCCGACCAGCACGTCGAACTTGCCCAGGCGCAGGTCGCGAATGATTTCCACACGCTCGACCGTGTCGATGTCCGAGTGCAGGTAGCGCACGCGAATGCCGTGCTCGCCCAGATACTCGGTGAGGTTTTCGGCCATGCGCTTGGTCAACGTGGTCACCAGCACGCGATCGCCCAGCTTGATGCGTTCGTTCACCTCGGACATCAGGTCGTCGACCTGAGTGGCGACCGGGCGGATCTCGACCACCGGATCGATCAGGCCGGTAGGGCGCACCACCAACTCGGTGACCTCGCCTGCCGACTCACGCATCTCGTACGGGCCTGGCGTTGCCGAGACATAGATGCTGCGCGGCGAGCGCGCTTCCCACTCCTCGAAGCGCAGCGGTCGGTTGTCCAGCGCCGACGGCAACCGGAAACCGAATTCCACCAGCGTTTCCTTGCGCGAGCGATCGCCTTTGTACATCGCGCCAATCTGCGGAATGGTCACGTGGGATTCGTCGATGACCAGGAGCGCATCCGGTGGCAGGTAGTCGAACAGGGTCGGCGGCGGCTCCCCGGGCGCCTTGCCGGTGAGATGCCGCGAGTAGTTCTCGATGCCGTTGCAGAAGCCGACTTCGGCCATCATCTCCAGATCGAACTGGGTGCGCTGCGCCAGGCGCTGCGCTTCCACCAGCTTGTTCTGGGAATACAGCTGCTCCAGCCGTTCCTTCAACTCGTCCTTGATCGTATCGACAGCGCTGAGCGTGCGCTCGCGCGTCGTGGCATAGTGCGTCTTCGGATACACGGTGTAGCGCTGCAGCTTGCGCAGGGTCTCGCCGGTCAGCGGATCAAACAAGGTCAGTTGCTCGACATCGCCGTCGAACAACTCGATCCGCAATGCCTCGGTATCGGACTCGGCCGGAAACACATCGACCACTTCGCCACGCACGCGGAACGCGCCACGGGTGAGCTCGAACTCGTTACGGGTGTATTGCAAATCGGTGAGATGCCGGATCAGCTGGCGCTGGTCGATATGCTCGCCGATCGACAGGATCAGGCGCAGCGACAGATAGTCCTCCGGCGCGCCCAGGCCATAGATCGCCGACACGGTGGCAACTACCAGCGAGTCACGGCGCGACAGCAGGGTCTTGGTCGCCGACAAGCGCATCTGCTCGATGTGTTCATTGATCGAACTGTCCTTCTCGATGAAGGTGTCCGACGACGGTACGTAGGCCTCGGGCTGGTAATAATCGTAGTAACTGACGAAGTACTCGACCGCATTGTTCGGGAAGAACGACTTGAACTCACCGTACAACTGCGCCGCCAGCGTCTTGTTGGGCGCCATCACCAGGGTCGGCTTCTGCACCTGCTGGACCACATTGGCAATGGTGTAGGTCTTGCCCGAGCCCGTCACCCCCAACAAGGTCTGCTTGGCCAGCCCAGCCTCGAAGTTGGCCACCAGCTTCTCGATGGCAGCGGGCTGGTCGCCGGCTGGAGAGTAAGAGGATACGAGCTCAAAGCGGTCGGTCATGGAGCAGATCTCGGGGGGAAGGCGGTACGAAATCCCGCAGGTCGTTGCCGGTAAAAACCTGACGTTTGCTTCAGTGAAGCAGACGTTTCCTGGCATGCGACCAACACGGAGACTGCTCGCTCGACCTCAAGGAGAAGCGCGATGGGAGCAGTGACTCATTCGAGCGTCAGAGGGTACACCGCAGTGCAGCTGCTGGTCGTGATGGCAATCATCGCCATCACGTCGGCCATCGGCCTGCCGAGCTTCCAAAGCGTTCTAGAGTGGCAGCGAGCGACGACCCGCGTACATCTGTTGACAAGCCATCTCGCGATGGCACGAAGTCTGGCTGTCACGCAGCGCATGCCTGTGAGCGTGTGCCCATCGGCCGATGGTTCGAGCTGCCGAACGGACGGCGACTGGAGCCGTGGCTGGCTCCTGTTCGAAGATCCGAGCCGCAACGGGCAGCCAACGGATGCGTCATCGATCCTGAGGGTCGAACACTACGCAGCGACCGACGGTATCGAAGCCACGGCCACGCTTGGCAGACCTCTCGTGCGGTTCCTGCCCAGCGGGCTAAACAGCGGCACCAACATCACCATCAGCCTCTGCAGCAACGCCCGACGGCTTGCCGACGTCGTGGTGAACAACGCGGGACGCACACGAACCGTGCGCTACCCCACGCCCCCCAGCTGCCGACCACGCTGAAGCCGAAAACGAAAAAGCCGCGACATGTCGCGGCTTTTTCAACATCTTGGCGCCCGAAGTTGGACTCGAACCAACGACCCCCTGATTAACAGTCAAGTGCTCTAACCGGCTGAGCTATTCGGGCGGGGAGGCGTATTCTAGACGCAACCTCGCAGGAGTGCAACACCCACACGTGTTACCAGCAACCGGGAGCAGCTGACGCACTTGGGGTCTTCACTCCGGCTTGGTTCAACGTCATCGTCCCGCATACGTCCTTGGCTTGCGCGCCCTGCGGTGCGGCAGTCAGTGTAAACGTTGATTGATTACCCGCGAACGTAACGGTGTACTGCGCAGCACCGCCCTCACGCGGCGACTGCGTCGTCGTCGACCCGTTCGCGAAGCGATAGTTGGCGTAAGTATTGTTGGTCGTGTGTGAACGCTCGGCCAGCTGCGCGTACTCAACCAAGTCAGCCTTGGCCTGCGCGCGGCGTGACTTCCGGATATGTTCGGCGTAGGACGGGTAGGCAACAGCAGCCAATATCCCCACCACGGCAACGACAATCATCAATTCAATAAGAGTAAAGCCATTGCCTCCGGCATTATGGTGCAAACGACGATTGAGAGATTCTGACAACCGTGGCGACATTGGAAACCTCCGTCACTGAATCTGGCGCCAGGATTGGCGGCCGCAGGGATAAGGAACATACATAGGCACAGCACCAGCCACGTTGACGACCATCCAGCAGCCGGAGCCTGGAGGAACAGCAGGTGCAGCCGAGCCATCTTTCGGATTCACCTTCGGCTCAAGGCGGGGAACGACAGACACGCCGACATCCTTGACCGGAGCATTACCGCCTGTATCCAGCGAGATACCGGCAGAACCAGCAGCAAGTGTTGAACCGCTGATGGCATTCATCCGAACACCGGACAATGCCCCCACACCTGTACGGGGGTTCAGACCAAATAACCAGTTCACACCTGTGGTACTACAACCACTCGTTGCAGCGAGCGGTGCGTACGTCGGCATGAACAGAATTCCCGACACAAGCTCCGGATAACCTACGAACCGCTCGCCGGCTGGCAAATCTACATACCACCCGAGCACCGACGCTGGGGAAGTGCCCACTTGCAAGGTACGTGTCGCCGCACCAGCAGCGGTCGTTACCGAATAGGGGACCAGATTTGACCTAGTCAAGGTCGTCGTGATCACGCCATCGACTTGGTCTGTGAAGCCGTACAGGCTTTGCGCATGTTGCGCCGAACTCGGCAGACTGTCGTCGTTGAAGGAGAAGCTACCGGTGCCAAACAAAACCAGCACCCCTCCATTTTCACCAGAGGCAGCCTGGAGTCCACCAGTGATAGGTTGCCGATACGTCCGTCCGCCTTCCGTATAGGTCCCGGTGGTAAAGGTGGGCACAGTCACTGAACTTGCGGTTGAAGTGAGATCGAACTTCCAGATGGCACCACGAAGATCGGCAGCGTAAACCGTATCGGCATAGCCATCCCGTGTGCGAGCCGGCAGACCGCTTACCGGGTCGGTCGTTAGATTGTCGACACGATCCAGGACGATGATGTTGCCCAGCCCATTGCGACCGCTAATCGCGTTCCCGGACTCCGCTGCCTCGATCATGCGCACGACGGGAGTTGAAGAAGTTCCAATGTCCACCACAAACAATACCGCCTTACCACTGGCACTGTCATAGCCGTTACCAAAAATCGCTTTCCAGCTCACCGAGCCATTGGCAGCACGCACCGGAACAATGACGGGCTTGCCCAGTACGTGCCCGATGTTGGCACGCACCGTGGCATCACCGCTGAGATCGGTAATTTCCCACAGACGACTCCCAGCACCGAACGCGCTCGGATTGCTCACATCTAGCGCAAACGCTCCGCGGCCGCCGGCCCCAGTCGTACCAACCAGTGTCGTTTTCCAGCTGTTGTCGTAGTAGGTATCTCCCACAGCGAGCGGACCATCGACGAAATAGCGGTGATCGAACGGTTGAGCAGATCCTTTATTGGCTTGATAAGGCAGCAGTAGATTACCCATGTGGCCATAGGACGTCGCAGGTATATAGGCAAAGCGCTCACGCCCCCCACTACCGGTGACCGCCCCGCTACCATTCATCCCGCCGTCGAAGGCGTGCAGCATCCCATCATTTGCGCCCGCATAAACCATATAGCCTTGATTAGCGCGTTTAGCATTCAGATAGTTGGTATAGGCCGTTCCCAGCGTTCCACCCAACGCACGGTAGCCATAGTCATCGATAGGTGCACTGATGAGCGGTGCCGAGTTAATGATATCGCCCAGCACCGTACTGCGATCGCGCAACTTACCTTTCTGCTGAATCTCACCGCTTCGATCACCCAGGAGATAACTGGCTGCTGTTGCCGCAGTCGCCCCAAGATCGGCTAGGTCCTGCGCTGAACAAAGCGATTGACCGGGATACAGCGTCTGGGAGAGCCCACAGAGACCGCTCAGACTGACTGTTGTCCCGTCGAACTTACGCACGCTAGTGCCATCATTGAAGAAAACATTACGAGCAGCAGGTAACGGGATCTGCTGGGAAGCCTCCCAAAGTGGCGTAAAGCGTGCCTCTCGCGTGTCAGGGTCGACCGAGGCCTGACTGGCTTTCAACTTACTGGACCAGTCAGTTCCGTTGTTCTTTATCTCATACTCGGGCGACACGGTCAGGGAACCAGCCCCAATGCGCGCGCCTGTCAACGCCAGGGTTCCGGACGGCGAGTTGGCGGCACTGGCAGCTGACAGCACCCGCCGCATAGCACCTGTTACTTCTGTAGGGCTCTTGGCATTTATGAACTGGCCACGGCTATTAACAGTGGCATGCCAAAGCTCGTCAATGACACGGCCATCATCATCTGCACTCGGGTTACCATTAGAGTTCCAATCAGGAGCATTGGCATAGGGATCGGTAGTGGCCGCCTGATTGACCTCGTATATTCTGCCTTGAGCACCCAGCGTGATTGCATAGAAGTTCATATGCAGATCTTTCTGACAGTCCAGCCGCTTCCAGTCAGCAGACGTCTTGGAAAGTGTTGCGCACTTATCATCCACTGGCACCAGACCAGCTGAAAAACCTGAACCAGTGACTAGCGGAGTAGAAGCACCCGAATAATAGGTTGCAGCGATGTCGGCAATTGTATTGCTGTAGGCGTCGGCAAATGGCGCACCCGGAAAATCCACTGTTCCGGTAGAGTCGGCGTTGCCATAGCCAGCGACGGTATTGCTGGTGTTCGTGTAGCCGTCGGTAAATAGCATGCCGCCGTTCTTCTGGCATGCACGCAATACAGGTGCCCCATCCCCCGTTCGAGCAAATTGCTTCCCGAGATAATCGACGGCACTACGATTCGGTGTGCCGCCACTGGGCTCAAGACGGTAAATCTGATCGAACAGCGACGTCCGTGAAACATCGTCATCGATGTTATACATAGTCACCGGAGACAGATTATTGATGGTGAAGTAACCCACACGCATCTTATCGACCGCAGCCAAGGCTCGCGATTCCGACCCAATAATGGAAAGAATTCGATTCCGGTGGTACTGAAACCAGTTTGCAAAATTCTGCCTTGCAGAATTATAGGCATCGACATCAGTGCCGTAATTCACCTGCAATATCTGATAACGGCGCAAATTGCAGCCAGGACCACATGCATTCGCAACAATCGGACGATTAACATCGCTAGCCAAGTAGCCAGGCGGCGCAGGCGCCGCCGCCGGCAGATAGAATGTAGCGGGAATGTAGGAAACTTGTATTGAGCAATCGGCAGCTATCGATGCATTGGAGCTAAGAGTCACCCAAAATCCACTAGTGCCCGCTAACCCATTACTCCTGGTGCTGTTACATACTCTATCATTTGTTAACGTGCGATATCGGGTTTGGGCAGGAATCGTCATTCCAGCCATAAATCTAAATGAACTGTCGCCAGAATCCTCTCTACGCACACCGAGATTGACAATAGTGCCGTACTTACTCATATTTATTTCTTTGTCGCTACCCCCATAAATATTAGGGTCGCGCGGATCTGCTCGCGCCAGGTCAAAGTTAGCGTTAGGCCACAACCCCTTATTATTGTCATCCCCTACCGCCAAACTCCATGGATCGTAAGTAACACTAGGATTAAAATAACCAGCATTATAAGCCGGCGACCTCGCGAAACCAAATTGATCAAGCGGCGGAATAGCCACCCCAATATTATAAGACTTATTATAATCAGGAAACGGGAATAGGTATAAGTAGCAATCGTTATAGGCAAAGTTACGATCGTCAACTTGATAAGTACAGTCCCCACCGGCTTCCAAAAAAGTTCCGCCAGAGCTGAAAAAACTACTACCACCCCAGCGCAAACGCCCATCCCCTCCAGGGAAGATACGCTCAAAAGTCATCGAATTCGAATCATCCACCGCCATAATGAAAGCAGGCGGAACAGATGTGGCGTTGTTCAGTGGAGACTGTGCCAATCCTCCCTGACCCTGTGCAGCAATCAGGCTGTAGACAAAGTAGCCACCCGCCGCGAACATAACAATCGCTGAGGCAACAAAGGTTCGAAAAATGCGACGTGACATGTCGGCAGTCTCAGAGCTTGAAAATGGTATCGATCGAAGCGGACGACGAGGCATTCGTCGCGGTATCGTTGGCGAACGTGGTGATCTGGTACACCGGCGTCACAGGATCGAGTGGCTCCCCCATCGCAAGTGATCCGCCACCGATGATGCAGGAATCGATACGCCGCACGTTGACCGCTTCATTCACGGTTGTTGCCTTGCCACGTCCCCAGGCGACTGGATCGAACGCGGCATCGCAATTTTGCTGAATATCGGTATCGACCAAAGGGGCGCCGGTTGGCGCATCCGTACGATTGGCAATGGCTTCAATGGCACGCTCACTCCGCCGCGTCACTCCCTCGGCATTCTGGAATGCGATATTTGTTTCTAAATAATTCGACGCCATCTTCTCCTGCATTCCAGCCACCTGCATGCCGGCAATACCAATCAGCGCCAACAAAATCAGCATGATCAACGCAACATAGAGCACCGCACCGCGAGGGCGGGAGGGCATCGGACGTAAACGAGTGGATACATTCATGAGTCAATTTCCAAACAGTCGATTACGCAATGCGATAGTGGACTCGTAAGTCATTCTAAAGCGCCCATCTGTCTGGGTGGGTGGCGCGAAAGATATGCCTAGGGCACTCGGATTACGGATAGTACTGGCGGGCCTTTCCGTAGCTGAAGGCGTCGGACTACGTGCAAGGATACCCACCTGGACTTGCCCAACCCGCCTCCATTGGGCGGCTGCGGCAGCGTCATTTCCTGTCGAAACATCGCTTGCCACCGCCTGACTGCTGATATTGCCCAGCGGTGGGGAGGTATTGGACATATTGGTAGTCTGATCGAGACCAAAGAGCAGTTGCATGTTCTCAACGCCTTCGACCAGCTCTTCCGGCGTACTGTAGTCATCCACTCCATTCGAGCGGGCGCGCATCAATGCAGGCTCGCCCGAAGCCGCGGATGTTCCAACGTAATACACCAGCGACTCGGCTCGATAAATCAGCGCCTGGCCACTCGGCCTGGTCGAGTAGTTGGACAAATTGGTCCCATTGGCGGTGACCTTGCCACTTTCATAGGCACCCTTGAATACGGTGGCATGCGCGCAATCTGCGATCCCGAAAAGATTGGGGGATGCCTGGCCGCCCTCGGTCAGGCGCCGCCCGACAGTAGCATTGAAGCCCACAACACTGGTACTGCCTGAGGTTAATGCAGTGATCGGCACACTTTCTGGTGCAAGGTAACGTAGGACGAGGATGTCGCTACCTCCTCGCGGATTGAGCTTGGAGATCGCCGCAGGCAGATTAGTTGGTAGCGCCCAGGTAGCGCCGATCGTCAAGCTTCCCGGCGGTTTGGTATTCGGTGCTTCATAACCTTGAATGCTGACACTGAAGTCCAGCGGATGTCCGGAGCCGCTCGCAGTGCCAGTGGTGACGATCGGATCGCCCTCCCCACGCACGAAGTGCGCCTGATCATTGACGCAACCGAAATGCCCAGCCATGCGAATGTCGCGTTGCAAGAACTCCAAGGCAAACCGGCCGTTTTCCTGCGCGCGCGCGCTCCCTTCAGCCAGCATTGATGCCGTGCGGGATGCGGAAAAAACCTGGATCACTCCCAGCATTAATACCAGGCCGATCACCATGGCAATCATCATCTCGATCAAACTGATGCCGGCCATGGCATGCTTGGCTATCGAACGTCGAGTCATAACTGAGATACCAGAGTGAACGTGGTCTGCGCGTTGGGATTGCTGGCATCCCAGCGCTGGTCTCCCCACGTGATGCCCACGGTAACCTGCCCGTTGTTGTTGAGAACGGTAGCACTGGCACCCTCACCTAATGCCTGCACCACCTGACACTTCCAGCGCACAATGTTGTTTGCGATGGTGACCGAATCTCCGAGTGGCCGGCTGCAACTTGCTGAAGTTACCGTATTGGCAGAAAAGGTAGCGTCGGTGTACCACGCGGATTGGAAGCGATTGCTACGCATCTGATCCAGTAAGTCGTACGCCAGGTTAGTGGCCTGGGTACGGTAATTCGCACTTTGGACAAACCGTACATTGGCCGTCTGCAACAACGCGAACCCAAGCAAACCGAACGCGAGAACAATGATGGTGATCAGCACTTCGAGCAGGCTGAAGCCTTGGGATCGGGAGCGTGACACGAGGAGCGGCGAGTACATCATTGACAGGCCCCCTTCTGAGAAGTGATTTGGCCGGCACCGTTGACAGCCAATGTCCGGCGCAGCGCCTGCCCATCACACATTGCTGGTTGTAGTGCGATTTGTTGATTGGTGGACGCGACTCTTCGTCCCCGCCCGTCAAATACGATTGCGGCACCGGACGGACCGGAGTTCGTCAAGGATCGGTCTATCGAGACAAAGCGCAGCACCGTGTCACCGCTCTTGAAGGCTCCGTCGCCATCGCTATCCGCCCAGGCAAGCATCCCGGATCCCCAATTGTTGTCACAGGCGGTTCCCGACGCGCTACCGCAGACCCCTCCGCCCCGGCGATTTCGAATTGCCTCGCTACGGGCAAGGGACAGCAGCCCGATACTCTCGTTGGTAGCGCTCGCTACGCGGTTTGAGCGGATCACTCCACGGAAGCTTGGAAGCGCAATCGTGAGCAGGATCGCCAGCACGGCGATCGTGATCATCAATTCCACAAGCGTGAAGCCGGCAGATCGGCGAAAAGACATGGAACGCTCCCCAGCGTGACGTCCTTACGATGCTCGAATGGCCCCAGAGCAACAAGCCCTGGGGGGACGAGCGGTCGTTTCAGGGTTACAGGCGCAAGCCCGCATTCAAATCAGCAACTCCTTTCGGACTCAAACCATACGGTCCTTTGCTCTCTTCACTGGACTTAAGCGGATAGCAAGCCTTAAGTCACCACCCGATAACAAGGCCGGTAATCCCCCGAGATCTTCATTCGGCGTTGCTCGACGAAGCCGCGTAGCAGCTCGTCCAGGGCCTGCATGATGTCCGGGTCGCCGTTGATCTCGAACGGGCCGAACTCTTCGATGCGGCGCATGCCGTCTTCCTTGACGTTGCCGGCGACGATGCCGGAGAACGCACGCCGCAGGTCGGCTGCCAGGGCGGGCGCGGGGCGGCCGTGGTGCAGGTCCAGGGCGGCCATGGCCTCGTGGCTGGGAACGAACGGCTGCTGGTACTCCAGCGGGATGTGCACCGACCAGTTGAAGTAATAAGAGTCCTTCTGGTCCTTGCGGTGTGCGCGCACCTCGTGGATGCCCTCGGCCATGCGCCGCGCCACGGCGACCGGGTCGCCAACGATGATCTGGTAGCGGGAAGCGGCCGCGTCGCCCAGGGTCAGGCGGATGAAGCGGTCGATCTGTTCGAAGTACGGTGCGGCGATGGTCGGGCCGGTGAGGATCAACGGGAACGGCAGGCTGGCATTTTCCTCGCGCAGCAGGATGCCGAGCAGGTAGAGAATCTCCTCGGCGGTGCCGACGCCGCCCGGGAACACCAGGATGCCGTGACCGATGCGGACGAAGGCCTCCAGGCGCTTTTCGATGTCCGGCATGATCACCAGGTGGTTGACGATCGGGTTCGGTGACTCGGCTGCGATGATGCCCGGCTCGGTGACGCCGATGTAGCGCGTGTTGTGCTTGCGCTGCTTGGCATGCGCGATCGTGGCGCCCTTCATCGGGCCCTTCATGGCACCCGGGCCGCAACCGGTGCAGATGTCCAGACCACGCAGGCCAAGCTCGTAGCCCACCTGCTTGGTGTACAGATATTCGTCGCGCGAGATGGAATGCCCACCCCAGCACACCACCAGGTTCGGGTCGGATGGCTGCAGGATGCGCGCATTCCGCAGCTGGCCGAACACCGCATTGGTGATGCCTTCGCTGGTGTCCAGATCGCCGCGCTGTGCTTCCAGTTCGATGGCCATGTACGCCAGGTCGCGCACCACCGCGAACAACAGCTCCGCCACGCCACGAATGATCTCGCCATCGACGAACGCCATCGCCGGGGCATTGATCAGGTCGATACGGATGCCGCGGTCCTGCTGGTTGACCTGGATGTCGAAATCCGGGTACAGGTCGCGCGCGGCGCGCGGGTCGTCCGAGGCGCTGCCACTGGTGAGCACGGCCAGCGCGCAGCGGCGCAGCAACTCGTGCATGCCGCCACTGGAGGCGTCGCGCAGCCGCGCCACTTCCGCCTTGGACAGCACGTCCAGCCCACCACGCGGATAGATCCGCGCATCCACTACCGGCAGCGCCCGCGCCGCCGTACTGCTGAGTTCCATAGCTTGCTCCTGTCGTCTTCGCAGGACTTTAGCGTACTCACCCGCACAAAAGAAAACGGCCGGGTTGCCCGGCCGTTTTCGTACCACATGCCACGCTAACCGCGATCAGAACTGATAACGGAAGCCCAACTGCAGCGCCCAGCGGGAGATGCCGCGATCGTCGTAGATGGTCGACTGATCCGGCGTGTTGAAGCGATACACGTACTTGCCGCTGGCCGCATCGACACCGCCGTATTCGACCACACCGCGCATGTTCGGGAAGCCATACTCTTCGACACGCCCCCACTTCTTGTTGAGCAGGTTGCCGACGTTCATGACGTCCAGCCACACGGACGCCTTGTTGTCCTTGAAGAAGCCCGGGATTTCCTGCTCGATGTGCAGATCGAACTGGTTGATCCAGGAGTTGCGCGCGCCATTACGCTCGGCCACCTGACCACGACGGGCAGACAGATACTCGTTGCCTTCGATGTAGTTCCAGAACGCCTGTTCTTCCCCAGCAGTGCCGAACAGCACATCGCCGCGACCGGCCGGAATGTACAGCAGGTCGTTCAAGCGGCCGTCGCCGTTGGCGTCGTTGTCGAAGGCATAGCTGTACGGGCGACCGTTGCGGCCCTGGTAGATCAGGCCCACCTTGGTTTCGTAATCGCCGAAGAACGCATGCTTCCAGTTCAAGGTGCCGAGGATGCTGTTCTTGACCTCGTATGCGGCGGTCGAGGCGACATTTTCGTTGGCCTGGAACACCGCGTTGTTGCCCAGCTGCGACCCGGAGGTGGAACTGGTCAGGCCGCTGACTTCATCGGCGTCGGTGTAGGTGTAGTACAGACCCCAGGACCAGTCGCCGCCGTTGAACGGCTTGTTCAGGCCGATGGTGAAGCTCTCGCTGCCACCCTTGTCGGTCGGACGCGCGATGATCGCATCGTTGAAGCGCGGATCGCGCGAGCCGCGCGCATCCACCGACGAGCCAGTACCACGTAGACATGCCGCCGGAGCGCCTGTACCGGTCGGGTTGCGACCATCGACCAGCCAGCAAGCAGGATTCAGACCCGGAGTATTCCAGTACAGGTTACGTCCGTCCTGGCCCACGCGGCTGGTAGCGCCCAGGTTGAGCTGCTGGTAGTAGATCGCCTCGTTGACCTTGGTCACCACCGCCTCGGCCGACGCCACGATGCCGTACCAGGGCAACTCGGTATCGAATGCCAGATTGGCCTTCCACACCGAGGGCTGGCCCAGCTTGCTGTCGACGAAGTCCACCGACTGCGTGGCGCCACTCACCGAACCATTGCCGGTCGGCTGGTTGTTGATGTCCGGAGTGAAGCGAATGCCATTGGCGTTCACCAGCGCCTGGCTGGAGAAGTTGTAATCGGTATACGCCAGACCGGTGTTGGAGTACGGGTTGGACAACCACACGGTTGCCGCGGCGCCCTGGAACAGGCCCACGCCACCACGCAGCTGGGTGGGGCGATCGCTGTCGAAAGTGTAGTTGAAGCCGAAGCGCGGCTCGAACAGGCCATTGCCGTCGATGGTCTGGTCGTTACGGAAGCCGAACAGTGTCGAAGCGGTAGCGTTGTAGGCCGGGCTGTTCTTGACCATCGGCTCGTCGTAACGCAGGCCGAAGGTCAAGGTCAGATTGTTGTTGACCGCCCAGGTATCCTGCAGGAACACGCCGACATTACGCATGCCCCAATCAGCCGCGATGTCGTCGATGTTGCCGCTGTTGGAGCGCGAATAGCGATAGTTCAGCGGACGATTGGCCGCATAGTCGGCAATCGAGTTGAACGTATAGGAACCGAAGACGCGCTGCCCGAACAGATTGAACAGATCGTTGTCTTCGTAGTCGAAGCCGAACTTGACGGTGTGGTCGTTCAAGAACAGCGTGCCTGCGAAGAACGCATTCCAGGTTTCGGTCCGCAGCTCGTTGGCCTGGGTGCTCTGCTCGGTGCCCAGGTTGACGGTGTTGTTACCGATCCGCACGGCGATGGCGGGCAGTTGCGACGCAGCGGTACGCACGGCCGAGTAATCGCGGTAGGACACCTTGGCTTCGGTGGAGAACGTATCGGTCCAGTCGCTGAACAGCTGCGCCGTATAGGTCTTGAGGCTGAAGTCGCGCACGTAGTGGAACGAATTCAGCGACAGCGCCTGATTGCCGAAGCCGTTGAGGTTGGCGGTGCTCTGCTCGCTTTCGCCGTAGCGCAGCGAAGCGCGATGCTTGTCGGAGATGTTCCAGTCGAGCTTGAAGCCCTTCTCTTCGGAATCCGAATCCAGCGCCGGCAGTGCCAGGGTTCCCGGGTCGAACCCGTAGACGTTGCGCGAGATGTCGACGATCTGATCGACCTGCGCCTGCTGGATCTGGACGATGTTGCTCGCGCCCGAACCGATCGGGCCGTAGCCGGAGGCGCCGGTGAACACGCCCTTGCCCTTGTACTTTTCGTAGTTGGCGAAGAAGAACAGCTTGTCCTTGATCACCGGGCCGCCCAGGGTCAGGCCGTAGGTGGTCTCGTTGTCGAACAGCTGCGGGCGGATGTCGTTCTGATTCTTGCCCGACCAATCGTTCTCGCGGTAGGTACCGTAGACCGACCCATGGAATTCGTTGGTACCGGACTTGGTGACCGCGTTGATCACGCCGCCGGTCGCACCGGTGATGGTGACGTCGTAGTTGGCGACGTCTACGGAGATTTCGTCGATGACATCCATCGAGAACGGCTGACGCGGCGTCGGCAGGCCATTGGACTCCAGGCCGAATGCGTCGTTGGTATTGATGCCGTCCACGCGGATCAGGTTGAAGCGCGGGTTCTGGCCGCCCACCGAGATTTCGTTACGCGCCTTGTCGGTCTGCGCCACGCGCGGATCCAGGCGCACATAGTCCTGCAGGTTGCGGTTGATCGACGGCAGCGATTCGATCTGCTCGCGGGTCACGTTGGTGCCGGTGCCCATCTTGTTGGCGCTGAACAGCGCCGAGCCGTAGTCGCCACCGATGGCCTGCACGGCGCCCAGCGTGGTGACGTCGCCACCCAGGGACGCATCGACGCTGTTGACCTGATTGAGGTTCAGGTACACGCCTTCTTCGGTCTTGGTGCCCTCACCCGACTTGGTGATGGTGATGGTGTACGGACCGCCCACACGCAGGCCGCGCGCGTTGTAACGTCCGCTGGCATCGGTGGTGGCGCGGCTCACGGTGCCGGATTCGACGTGTGTGATCGTCACTTCGGCATTCGGTACAGGCTGCCCGCTGGCGCCGGTCACCAGGCCAGCAACGCCGGCAGAGGTGCTCTGGGCGAACACGGGGGCGGCGGCGAGCGCGGCAACAAGGCCAAGCGTGAGCTTGGACATGCGGAGACAACGGGGGTGGGTCATTTCGGTGGCCTCGATACAGGTTGGGCAGTGACAAAAAACGCAGTCAGCCCAACCGTTCCCGGGGTTGGGCTGCCGATGATCTGGGGTCCCTCGCCGCGCGGCTGGTTGCTGCCGCAACGGTTAACAACAGATTAACACGCTAAAGCCTGATTGTGACGGCGGCGTGACAAAGTTCGCGCAGTGCAACATGAACTGCGCATGTGAAGAGCGAGAGCGCCTTGTCGCACAGGGTCTCCTCACGATGGCGACGAGCATCGCAAAAACGCCCCGACTGGTATGCGGCGGGAAACGCCCGACCAATTGCGCAACAGAGCGCGTGTCTGTCGACTCGGCCGCCCCGCCGTCGCATCGCCCTGTGCAACTGCAGCCTGCCGCCACCTCAGCCTCAGATCGAGACCGGAAGCTTGAAATAGGTCCCCAGGCCGTCCAGGAACATCTGCACCGAGATCGCCACCAGCAACATGCCCATCAGGCGTTCGACCGCGGTCAGGGCGCGATGCCCCAGCAGCTTGTACAGCAGCGGCGCGGACGCCAGGATCGACGAAGCGCCGATCCAGGCGATCATCAGGGCCAGACTCCAGTCCCAGAGCCGGGTGGGCTCGTTGCTGCCCATCAGCATCACCGCCGCCATGCCCGACGGGCCCGCCACCAGCGGAATGGCCAACGGCACGATGAAGGGTTCGCCGTCCGGGAGCTCGCCCATCAGACCCTCCGGGCGCGGGAAGATCATGCGGATGCCGATCAGGAACAGCACGATGCCGCCGGCGATCGCCACCGACTCCTGGCGCAGGTGCATCAGCTCCAGCGCGTACTTGCCACCCCACAAAAACGCCATCAGCACGCACAGGGCGATCAGCAGTTCGCGCGCCAGCACGAAGCGTTGGCGCTTGGGAGGCAGCGGCTTGAGCACGCTGAGGAACACCGGGATGTTGCCCAACGGGTCGAGGATCAGGAACAGCAGCAGGGCTGCCGAAAGAATGGTCATGCGCAAGGGCTCCAGATCGCACCGCGGTGCGGAGCACCTGCCATGGACAACAGGGTGACGCAGGCAGCGGCATAGCGTGCGGGGTCGGCCGCGTCGCCGTCGTCCTGATGGGTAAAGGCACGCGCACGCAGGGCGGTGCGCATGGGGCCGGGTTGCAGACCATGCAGACGCACGGGGCCGGCGGCGGTTTCATGGTGAAGGCTGGCGAGCAGGCCATGCTGCGCATACTGGGCGGCGCCGTAGGCACCCCAATAGGCCTGGCCCACACGCGCCGGATCGTCGATGACGAAGACCACCGCCGCATCCTGTTGCTGGCGAAGCAGCGGCAGGCAGGCCTGGGTCAGCCAGGCGCGCGCGGTGAGATTGACATGGATATTTCGTGCGAAGGCATCGGGGGCGGCTAGCTCGGCCGGGGTCAACCCGGCGAAGTCTGCCGCGCAATGCAGCACGCCGGACACGCCGCCAAGCTCGGACTGCAGGCGCTGCGCAAGCGCGAGGTAATCGTCCGGCGTGGCGCCAGCCAGATCCAGCGGATACAGCAAGGGCTCGGGGCCCAGCGCGGCGACGGTGTCGTAGACCCGCTCGAGCGGGCGCAGCTTGCGCCCCAGCAGCACCACCGTGGCACCGGCCTGTGCGCATGCTCGCGCAGCGGCACTGCCCAGCCCGCCGGCGGCGCCGGTAATCAGCACCACCCGGCCAGTCAGGCCGGTGGAAACGGCGGACTGCGCTGCACTCACGGCTGGTAGGCCTCGCTGACGATGCGCTTGAGCTCGCCGGCCTCGAACAGTTCCAGCGTGATGTCGCAACCGCCGATCAGCTCGCCATGGATGAACAGTTGCGGGAAGGTCGGCCAGTTCGAATAGCGCGGCAGGTTGGCGCGTATCTCGGGTTCTTCCAGTACGTTGACGGTCCGCAATTGGTCTGCGCCAGCGGCCACCAGCGCCTGTACCGCGCGGCTGGAAAAACCGCACATCGGGAATTGCGGGGTGCCTTTCATGAACAGCACGATCGGGTGCTGTTCGACTTCGGCCTGGATCCGTTCCATCACCGGCATTGAACTCTCCTGACTGGGAGCGGCAGGCCCGACCGCCGGGTCGGATAGACTTCCGCAAAGGCGCGCATTGTAAGCCTTCACGCGACCCGCCGCCGGACTCCCTTTGCTGCCCTGCACATCATGCCGATCGAATACCTTCCCCTGCCCTACGCCCGTACCGCCCTGGAGCCGCATCTGTCGGCCGCGACACTGGAAACCCACCACGGCGTGTATCACCGCAGCGAAGTCGAACGGCTCAATGCGCGCATCGAAGGCAGCGAACTCGCCGAACTGACACTGGAAGAGATCATCGCGCAGGCGCAGGGCTCGCTGTTCCATCTGGCCGCGCAGGTGTGGAACCACAATTTCTACTGGCAGTGCCTGCGCCCGCGCGGCGGCGGCGAGCCGCTCGGCAAGCTGGCCGAGCGCATCGGCAAATCGTTCGGCGATTGCGCGCATTTCAGGCAGGAATTCAACCGGGTGGCCTTGGGCAGCTTCGGCTCGGGCTGGGTCTGGCTGGTGCAGCGCCCGGATGGCACGTTGGCGGTCGTGGCCACGCCGAACGCTTCCACCCCGCTCACCGGCCCGGACACGCCACTGCTGGCCTGCGATCTCTGGGAGCATGCGTACTACCTGGATTACCAGCAGGACCGCGCGCGCTACCTGGATGCGTTCTGGAAACTGATCAACTGGGACTTCGTGGCCAGCCGGCTGAGTTAGAGCGACCGACACACCGGCTGCACAGCGCCAGGCAGGCATGGCCAACGCACGGATCGGCCTGCAGCCTTCTTACGCCCTGTCTCCTGCGCGCCGTCCACACCTACCTTACCTGGACGACTGCTCGCCATGTTCTATTGGCCGCCGGCAGCGACTCGTCGTGCCAGGGCGGCTGCAGGGCCGATCGTCGTGCAACCTGCTCCCGGGCCACGCGAGGGTTGCGCGTTTACGGTGCGAATGGCGTGCAAGGCCGTGCCGCGGTTCCGCCATCGAGCCGAAACAGCTCACTCCCCGCGCAGGCGCGCCACCACCGGAGCCACCTGGGCCTCGCGTTGCAATGCCGCGCCAATCTGCGTCAGCGCCTGTGCCAGCGCCTGCGGCGCATCGGCACGCACCGTCGCATGCCCCACCTTGCGCCCCGCTCGCGGTTGCTTGCCGTAGTCATGCCAATGCCCGCCGGGCACCGCGAGGAATGCCGCGGCATCGGGCATGGCGCCGAGCCAGTTCAGCATGCAGGCATGCCCTCGCATGTCGGTGCTGCCCAACGGCAAGCCGAGGACGGCACGCACATGATTTTCGAACTGCGACGTCTCGGCGCCTTCGATGGTCCAATGCCCGGAGTTGTGCACGCGCGGCGCCATTTCGTTGGCCAGCAATTGTCCGTCGCGCACGAACAGCTCCAGCGCGAACACACCCACATAGTCCAGGTTGTCGGCGATGGCGCGCGCATGCGCTTCGGCCTCCGCCTGCAGCCCCGCATCGACCCTGGCAGGGGCGAGACTGGCCGACAGCACGCCATCCACATGCCAGTTCTCGGTCAGCGGCCATGCACGGAATTGACCATCGCGCCCGCGTACGGCCACCACGCTGACCTCGCGCTGGAAAGCCACAAAGGCTTCGACGATCAAGCCGACCTTGGCCGCCTGCGCACCCAATGCCTCCCACGCGGCATCGGCATCGGCAGGCGTCCTGATGCGGAACTGGCCCTTGCCGTCGTAGCCGAAACGCCGGGTCTTCAGCACGCAGGGCGTGCCGATCCTGGCCAGTGCCGCATCCAGGCCGGCGCGGTCGTCGATTGCGGCGAACTCGGGCACCGCAATTCCCAGCTCGCGAAACAGGGTCTTTTCGCTGAGTCTGTCTTGCGCCACCGCCAATGCATCCGGGCGCGGAAACACCGGCAGCTGCGCGGCCAAATGCTGTGCGCTGGCCGCCGGCACGTTCTCGAAATCGAAGGTGATCACGTCCACCCCCGCGGCGAATGCGGCAAGCGCGGCGGCATCGTCGAATGCCCCCACATGCAGCGGTGCCACCTGCCCCGCACAGCCATCGGCAGCCGGGTCGAACACCGAAAAGCGCAGGCCCAGCGGCGCACCCGCCAGCGCCAGCATGCGTGCCAACTGGCCTCCGCCCAGGATACCGACCGTGGTCATTGGCGCGGATCGTCGCTGGCCATGACCTCGTCGGTCTGCCGCGCCCGGAACTGCGCCAGCGCCTGGCCGATCTGCATCTGCTCCGGCGCCAGCATCGCCGCCGCGAACAGGGCCGCATTGGCGGCGCCGGCATTGCCGATCGCGAACGTGGCCACCGGAATGCCGGCCGGCATCTGCACGATGGACAACAGCGAATCCATGCCATTGAGCGCCTTGGACTGCACCGGCACGCCCAGCACCGGCACCGCCGTCTTCGCCGCCAGCATGCCCGGCAGGTGCGCCGCGCCACCGGCGCCGGCAATGATCGCGCGCAGACCGCGCGCCCCCGCCTGCTCGGCATAGGTGAACAGCACATCCGGCGTGCGGTGCGCCGACACCACCTTGACTTCGTACGGCACGCCCAGCGCATCGAGCTTCTGGGCCGCGTGTTGCATGGTCTCCCAATCCGAACGGGAGCCCATCACGATGCCGACCAGCGGCGCGGTGTGGTTGGAGGTCATGGCCCTGCCCTGCGGTAAAGACGTATTCTAGCCAATCTCCACGCAAGACAAGACTTCGATGGATCGCAAACTGCTCGACCTGCTGTGCTCGCCCGATACCCGCCAGCCACTCTCGTTGCTGGACGGCAAAGGCCTGGAGGCACTCAACACCGCCATCGCCGGCGGGACCCTGCAGCGCGCCGATGGCAGCGCGCAGTCGCAGCCGCTGCGCGAAGCATTGATCACCCGCGACCGCAAGCAGGTCTTCCGCGTCGACGACGGCATTCCGGTACTGCTGGCCGAAGAGGCCATCGCCACCGCGCAGATCGCCGACTTCCCCGAGAAGTGAGTACGCCCGTGCGCACCAGCGCGGCGGATGCGCCACCGGCGGCCGTGGTCGAAGCGGATGTGGCGCGCGCGCTGGCCGAGGATCTCGGCAGCGGCGACGTGACTGCCGCGTTGCTGCCCGACCAGGCCGACGGCGCCTACCTGCTGTGCAAGCAGGACGCGGTGATCGCCGGTCGCCCCTGGTTCGATGCGGCCCATCGCGCGCTCGATCCACAGGTCCGCATCGACTGGCATGTGCACGAAGGCCAGCATGTGAGCGCCGGCACCGTGCTGGCCCTGCTGCAGGGCCGCAGCCGCAGCCTGGTCAGCGCCGAGCGGACCTCGCTCAATTTCCTGCAGACGCTCTCGGCCACTGCCACCGCCACTGCGGCCTACGTGGCCGCAGTGGCCGGCACCGGCGCGCGCATCCTGGACACGCGCAAGACCCTGCCCGGCCTGCGTGTTGCGCAGAAGTACGCCGTGCGCTGCGGCGGTGGCGACAATCACCGCATCGGCTTGTTCGATACGGTGATGCTGAAGGAAAACCACATCCGCGCCGCCGGCTCGCTGGATGCGGCGGTGCGCGCAGCACGTGCGCAGCAACCGCGGCTGCCGTTGGTGGTGGAAGTGGAAACGCTGGAGCAACTGCGCGAAGCCTTGCAAGTGGGTTGCACGCGCATTCTCATCGACGATTTCGATCCGGCGATGCGCCGCGCCGCCGTCCAGATCGTCGCTGCCCTGCCGCCCGAGCGACGCATTCCGCTGGAAGTCTCCGGCAGCGTGGACCTGGCCGGCATCCGCGCCATCGCCGAAGATGGCGTTGACTGCATTTCCATCGGCGGGCTGACCAAGCACGTGCAGGCGGTCGATCTGTCGCTCAAGCTCGGGCCGCCGCCGCGCTGATTTCACGGCTGCGCGCACACCGCTCTGGCAGCCTGCTGCATTGCGCTTCCGTGCGGGATATTCGATGACTGCAAGACCTTGGCCGTGGATGTGGTTGCTGCTCGCAACCGTCGGGGGCAGCGCTGCCGCTGCGGAAGTGTGCGATGTGCCGCCGCGCTTCGGCACCGGCCCGGCCGCCATCGCCATCGTCCGCAGCGCCTGCAACGAGCATCGTCTGTGGCAGCGTCCTTTCATCGACGCCAAGGGCCGCCTCGCCAACCTGGGCGTGACCGAGGCCGAGGCGGGCTATCTCGCCGACCATGGCGTGGTGGCCTGGCAACGCGTGGCAGGCTACTGGCGCGACAGCGGCACGCTCGCTTCGATGGGCGGACGCCCGGGCGCAAGCAGCTGCGCCGCGCTGGACGGCACGCGTTACACCGCCAGCGATTGCCGCGCATTCCTGATCGACAACCCGTGGTCGGCCGCCTTCATTTCGTGGGTGATGACGCAGGCCGGACTGAGCGGCTTCCATCGTTCCGCCCGCCATCTGGACTACATCCGCAGCGCCTACGACGACGGCGCGACAGGGCCTTATCGGTTCACCGATCCTGCCGTGGAAAAGCCCGCGCCCGGTGACATGCTCTGCCTGCTGCGCGGCCGCAGCGTGGCGCTCGGCTACGCGGGCCTGAAGGCGGCGCTCGGCGGCAGCGCGCCGATGCCGTGGCAATCGCATTGCGATGTAGTGGTGGCTGCCAACGTGGGCGGCGATCGCACGCTCTACCTGATCGGCGGCAATGTCTTCAATACGGTGATGATGCGCAAGATGCCGCTGGACCGGGCAGGGCGCGTCGTGTTGCCGACACCGCAGTCCGACAACAGCCAGGATCAGAGCGAAGACAGCCTGGGAATCGCCAGCGAATGCACGCCGGCCAACGAAGAGTTGTGCGATTTCAACCGGCGCGACTGGGCCGCGCTGCTGAAACTGCGCCCGGATGCGGCGGTGGTTGCGCCGCCGCCGGCGGCCCCACTGCCGTCGCCGGGCACAGCGCCTACTGATCAAACGATGCCACCAGGCTTTCCACGCGTGGTGCCGCCGCGCCCGGAAACGCAGCCTGCGCCGACGCAACAACAACCTGAGTAAAGACGGATTCAAAGCCCTTGTCCTGCGGCAGAGGGGTTGGGGTGAGGGTACGGGCGAAGCCACTTACATTCCGAATATCACGAAGCCCTGCACGCACCCTCATCCGGCGCTGCGCGCCACCTTCTCCCGATGGGAGAAGAAATCGAAGCCCTTGTCCTGCGGCAGAGGGGTTGGGGTGAGGGTACGGTGCGAAGCCACTTGCATTCCGAATACCACGAGGCCTTGCACGCGCCCTCATCCGGCGTTGCGCGCCACCTTCTCCCGGTGGGAGAAGAAATCAAGTGCACAAAAGAAAAGCGGGCCGAAGCCCGCTTCTTTTGACGCGTCAGCCAGTGGCGATTACTCGGCCGATGCCTGCACGCCTTCGCCTTCTTCCACTGCCTTGATCGACAGACGGATACGGCCCTGCTTGTCCACTTCCAGCACCTTGACGCGGACCACATCGCCTTCCTTCAGCTTGTCGCCGACCCGCTCCACACGCTCGCTGGAAATCTGCGAGACGTGCACCAGACCGTCCTTGCCCGGCAGAATGGTCACGAACGCACCGAAGTCCATGATCTTGGCGACCTTGCCTTCATAGATGCGGCCCGGTTCCACGTCCGAGGTGATCTGCTCGATGCGCGACTTCGCGGCTTGCGCAGCGATGGCGTTGACCGAGGCAATGATGATCGTGCCGTCGTCCTGGATGTCGATCTGCGTACCGGTCTCCTTGGTGATCGCCTGGATGGTCGAGCCGCCCTTGCCGATCACTTCGCGGATCTTGTCCGGGTGGATCTTGATGGTCAGCAGGCGCGGCGCGTAATCGCTCAGCTCCTGACGCGGGGTGGTCAGCGCCTTGGACATCTCGCCCAGGATGTGCAGACGGCCAGCCTTGGCCTGCTGCAATGCCTGCTTCATGATCTCTTCGGTGATGCCTTCGATCTTGATGTCCATCTGCAGCGCGGACACGCCTTCGGCAGTACCGGCCACCTTGAAGTCCATGTCGCCCAGGTGATCTTCGTCACCCAGGATGTCCGACAGCACCACGAAACGGTCGTCTTCCTTCACCAGGCCCATGGCGATACCCGCCACCGGCGCCTTGACCGGCACGCCGGCGTCCATCAGTGCCAGCGAGGAGCCGCACACCGAGGCCATCGACGAGGAACCGTTGGACTCGGTGATTTCCGAGACAACACGAATGGTGTACGGGAACTCTTCCAGGCTCGGCATCACGGCGAGCACGCCGCGCTTGGCCAGACGGCCGTGACCGATCTCGCGACGCTTCGGCGCACCGAAACGGCCGCACTCGCCCACCGAATACGGAGGGAAGTTGTAATGGAACAGGAAGTTTTCCTTGTACTCGCCGCTGACCGCGTCGATCACCTGGCCGTCGCGGGCGGTGCCCAGCGTGGTGACCACGATCGCCTGCGTCTCACCGCGGGTGAACAGGGCCGAGCCGTGGGTACGCGGCAGCACGCCGGCCTGCACCGAAATCGGGCGCACGGTATCCAGTGCACGGCCATCGATACGCACCTTGGTGTCCAGCACCGAGTCGCGCATGGTGCGGTACTCCAGCTCGCCGAATTCCTTGGCCAGCTCGGCAGCGTTCCAGCCCTCGGACGCGACGCGGCCGGCCAGCGACTCCAGCACGTCCTTCTTGATGGCGGAGATGGCGTCGCGACGCTGCAGCTTGTCGCGCACCTGGAAGGCGCCGGCCAGCTGGGTGCCGACCGCTTCCTTCAGCGCGTTGATCAGCGCGGTGTTCTTGGCAGGCGCAACCCAGGCGCTGGGCTTGGTGCCGGCTTCGACGGTCAGTTCGTTGATCGCGTTGATGACCTTCTGCATTTCGCGATGACCGAAGGTGACCGCACCCAGCATCACTTCCTCGGACAACAGCGCCGCTTCGGATTCCACCATCAACACGGCATTGGCGGTACCGGCGACCACCAGTTCCAGCTGCGAGTCCTTCAGGTCGGTGACGGTCGGGTTGAGGATGTACTCACCGTTCTTGTAGCCCACCTTGGCGGCGCCGATCGGGCCGTTGAACGGAGTGCCCGCCAGCGACAGCGCAGCCGACGCGCCGATCAGCGCGGCGATGTCGCCATCGATGTCCGGATTCATCGACATCACGGTGGCGATGATCTGCACTTCGTTCTTGTAGTCCTCGGGGAACAACGGACGGATCGGACGGTCGATCAGGCGCGAGATCAACGTCTCCTTCTCGGTCGCACGTCCTTCGCGCTTGAAGAAGCCGCCCGGGATGCGGCCGCCGGCGTAGAACTTCTCCTGATAATCGACCGTCAGGGGGAAGAAGTCCTGCCCTTCGCGCGCGGATTTTGCGGCGACGGCGGTGACCAGCAGTACGGTGTCGTCCATCTTGACGATGACGGCACCGCTCGCCTGGCGAGCGACTTCGCCCGTCTCCAGGGTGACGGTGTGCTTGCCGTACTGGAAGGTTTTGGTGATTTTTGCCACGAGGGTTTTTTCCTTAGCTGAAACTGTCTGCGTTGGACCGTCGTCGACCCATGCCGAGAACGGGCGGCCGGGAGGCTCCGGCCCATGTACTTGGTAGTGCGTTGTAGTGCGTTGCGAAAGGCCAAAACAAAACCGCGGCGCATCGCTGCGCCGCGGCGGTAGGACTCGATCAGCGGCGCAGGCCGAGCTTCTCGATCAACGACTTGTAACGCTCGTTGTCCTTCTTCTTCAGGTAGTCGAGCAGGCTGCGGCGACGGTTGACCATCTGCAGCAGGCCGCGACGGCTGTGGTGATCCTTCTTGTGGGTCTTGAAGTGGCCGGTCAGCAGCTCGATGCGTGCGGTCAGCAGCGCGACCTGCACTTCCGGCGAACCGGTGTCTTGGGCGCTGCGCTTGTTATCTTCAATGACTTTCTGGGTATCGACGGACATGGTGATTTCTCGATAGATGCGTGGTCGACAGGAACGTGCATGACGCACCGTCGGACTCGCCGTTTGCTTGGGATGAGCGCGCTTGGCGCAGAAGTGCCCCGATCGGGGCCGCGAAAGTGTAACGTCGTGCGGCCCGGGGAACAAGTTGACTAAACCTTAACAACCCGAACGATCGTTCAGCCCGTTGAACAGGCGTTGCGGCGATAGCCGCCCCTGGGCATCCACCAGGCCCAGTCCGGCGGGCGTTCCGTCCGGTTCGAACACCGCGACCTGACCCGGCGGGAAGGCCTCGTCGCGCAGACGCTGGCCCATCCGGAACCGGGTGGCGTGGGCCTGGTCGAGCGTGATCTGCGCGAAGTCGGCCAATCCGGCGGCGATCGGCAGCAGCAGTTGCTCGGCTGGCGTGCCGGCGTCCATCGCAAGGGCCAGGGCCTCCAGGGTGATCATCTGCGGGGCGCGGAACGGCTCGACCCACAGCCGCCGCAGTGCGGCGATATGCGCGCCGCAGCCCAGCGCCTCGCCCAGATCGCGGGCGAGACTGCGGATGTACGTGCCCGAGCCGCAGGTCACCCGCAGTTGCAGGCGGGGCGCCCGATAGCCGAGGACCTCGATGGCATGCACCTCGATATCGCGCACGGGCGCCTCGATCGTCTCGCCGCGGCGCGCCTTGGCGTAGAGCGGCTCGCCGCCTTGCTTGAGCGCCGAATAGATCGGAGCTTGCTGTCGGATGCAGCCGATGAACGGCAGCAGCGCCTCGCGTAGCGCTTCGTCGCTCAGCTCGGGCACCGCGCGTTCGCGCAGCGTCACGCCATCGGCATCATCGGTATCGGTGGTGACGCCCAGTACCACCTCGGCGTCGTAGGCCTTGGCCGCACCCAGCAACAGGCCGGCGATCTTGGTTGCCTCACCCAGGCACAACGGCAGCAGGCCTGTGGCCAGCGGATCCAGGCTGCCCGTGTGGCCACCCTTCTCCGCGCGCAGCAAGCGGCGCGCGGCCTGCAAGGCGTTGTTGGAACTGAGCCCGGCCGGCTTGTCCAGCAACAGGATGCCGTGCAGCGGGCGATAGACGATGCGGGGTTTCAAAAGATCGGACTCGAATCGGGCGTGCAGGCAGCCGCAGAAAACCAGGGCTCCTGCAAGGGTGCCCTACTCACACGGCGCTCAGCGCCGGTCGTCCTCGTCGTCGCCGGAGGCGGCATCGGGACCGACATCGTCCAGGTCGCGCAGCAATTTGTCGATGTGCTCGCCGCGATCGACGGAATCGTCGTAATGAAAATGCAGCTCAGGCACGTGGCGCAGCTTCATCGCACGCGCCAGCTGCGTGCGCAGCTGCCCGGCGATTTCCTTGAGCCCCTTGACCGCTTCGGCCGAGCGTTCCTGTTGCAGCGCGGTGACGAAGACCTTGGCATGCGCCAGGTCGCGGCTGATCTCGACATCGGACACGCTGACCGACGGCAGGCCGTGATCGCGCACGGCGGCGTGCACGATGGTGCCGAGATCACGACGCACCTGCGCGGAAACGCGGTCGGTGCGGTGGAAGGATTTGGTTGGCATGGTCGGGAACCTTTTGGTTCGGGACCCGGGACCCGGGACCCGGGACCCGGAAGAGACAAGAGCCGTGGCCTTCGCTTCTCCCGGGTTCCGGGCCCCGAGTCCCGGTCCCGTCTTCGTTACAGCGTGCGCGCCACTTCGATACGCTCGAAGCACTCGATCTGATCGCCCGCCTTGACGTCGTTGTAGGCCTTCACGCCGATACCGCATTCGGTGCCGTTGCGCACTTCCTCGACGTTTTCCTTGAAGCGGCGCAGCGATTCCAGCTCGCCTTCGAACACCACGACACTGTCGCGCAACACACGGATCGGCTTGCTGCGCTTGACCACGCCTTCGACGACCATGCAGCCGGCCACCGCGCCGAACTTCGAGCTGCGGAACACGTCGCGCACCTGCGCGATGCCGATGATCTCTTCGCGGATCTCCACGCCGAGCAGACCGGACGCCACCTGCTTCACCTGATCGATCACGTCATAGATGATCGAGAAGTAGCGCAGGTCGATGCCGTTGGACTCGACGATCTTGCGTGCCGACGCATCCGCACGCACGTTGAAGCCGATCACCGTCGCCTTGGAGGCTGCAGCCGAATTCGCATCGGACTCGGTGATGCCGCCCACGCCGGAGTGGATCACGTTGATGCGGATGTCTTCGTTGGACAAGGCCACCAGCGACTGCTTGAGCGCTTCCACCGACCCCTGCACGTCGGCCTTGATCACCAGGTTCAACACCTGCTGGCCTTCGCCCTTGCCCATCTGGGCCAGGATGTCTTCCATGCGGTTGGTGGCCGAGGCCACCAGACGCGATTCGCGGCGCTTGGTTTCGCGCTGCTGCGCCACGTCCTTGGCCAGACGCTCGTCGTCGACGACCACGAAGTCGTCGCCGGCCTCCGGCACGCCGGACAGGCCCAGCACCTGCACCGGAATCGAGGGACCCGCCGAGGCCGGCTGATGGCCGGTTTCGTCGAACAGCGCACGCACACGGCCGTACTGGATACCGCACACCAGGTAGTCACCACGCTTGAGCGCGCCCTGCTGCACCAGCACCGTGGCGACCGGGCCGCGGCCCTTGTCCAGCGACGATTCGATCACGGTACCGCTGGCGCGGCCTTCGGCCACCGCCTTGAGTTCCAGCACTTCGGCCTGCAACGAGATCGCGTCCAGCAGCGTGTCGACGCCAGTGCCGATCTTGGCCGACACCTCGATGAACTGGGTGTCGCCGCCGAACTCTTCGGCCACCACGTCTTCGGCCAGCAATTCGTTCTTGACCCGCAACGGATCGGCGCCAGCCTTGTCGATCTTGTTCACCGCCACGATCAACGGAACGCCCGCCGCCTTGGCATGCGCCACCGCTTCCTTGGTCTGCGGCATCACGCCATCGTCGGCCGCGACCACCAGCACCACGATGTCGGTGATCTTGGCACCGCGCGCGCGCATCGAGGTAAACGCGGCGTGGCCGGGCGTATCCAGGAAGCTGATGACGCCACGGTCGGTTTCCACGTGGTACGCACCGATGTGCTGGGTAATGCCGCCCGCTTCGCCGGAGGCGATCTTGGTACGACGGATGTAATCCAGCAGCGAGGTCTTGCCGTGATCGACGTGGCCCATGATGGTCACCACCGGCGGACGCGGCGCAGCTTCGCCCTGCGCGTCTTCGGCGTGCGCCAGCAGCGCATCCTCGAAGTCGGCATTGTCGGCACGCACGGCCTTGTGGCCGAGTTCTTCGGTCACCAGCGCCGCGGTGTCGTGGTCGATCGTCTGGGTGATGGTCGCCATGACGCCCATCTTGAACAGCGCCTTGACCACGTCGCCGCCCTTGAGCGCGAGCTTCTGCGCCAGATCGGCCACGGTGATGGTGTCGCCGATCGCCACTTCGCGCACCACCGGTGCGGTGGGACGTTCGAAACCGTGCGGACCGCTATTACCCTGGCTGCCACCCCGGCCACCGTCGTTGCCGCGACGCGACGACGACGAGCCCGGCCGGCCGGCCGGCTTGCCGCGCACGTTCGAACGGCGCGCACGATCGGCCGCCGACAGATGCAATTGACCAGCAAACCGCTTGGTCGCATCGTCGTCTTCGACGCCTGCCACCATGACGTGCGAACCGCGCGTCTTGTGCTTGGCCGCGTTGTTGCGGTCGTCCGCACGTGCCGGCGCAGCCGGACGCGAGGCCGGCGCTGCGCTACCCGCGGGACGTGCCGTACGGGGCGCGGAGGACGGTGCGGATGGCGCACGTGCGGACGGTGCGGCAGACGCGGCCGGCTCGGCGGCGGCCGGCGGCGGCGCGCTGGCAGCCGCAGCAGCTTCCTCGGCAGCCTTGCGCTCGGCTTCGGCACGGTCCTTTGCGGCCTGCTCTTCTTCGCGCTTGCGTTGAATCGCCTCGTCGCGCACGCGGTCGCTTTCGGCAAGCCGCTGCTGCTCGTCCAGATTGCGCTTACGCGACTCCTCGAGCTTGCGCAGGATGTCGGCGCGCTCTTCGTCCGGCGTCATCGCCGCAGGGCGGCCGTTGCCTTCGTTCTCGGATTTCACGTACGTGCGCTTCTGCCGCACCTCCACGTTGACCGTGGTCTTGGTGCGGCCGGCGTTGACCGTGACTTCCTGCAGCTTGCGCCGATTGAGCGTGATCTTCTTGGCTGCTTCGCTCGCCGCGTCGGCGGGCGTGTCGGCCTTGCCGTGCGTGCGGCGCAGGAAGCCAAGCAGTTTCATCTTCTCGGTGCTGGTCACGACCTGGTCGGGACCGCTGAACTTCATTCCGGCCTCGGCCAGTTGAACCAGCAGTTTATCGACCGGCGTGTTGACCAGTTCGGCAAGCTTGCGGATGGTGGTTTGCTGCGACATTCGGATCCTATGATCTGGTTGGCGCCCCCTCGCCCAGAGCAAGGGATACGCTGATTCTAAGCCCTGATGGGGTCAGGGCGCGGTTCATTGCCGGCTCATTCGCCGCGCTCCAAACGGGCGATCTCCTCGGCGCGGGCGGCCAGGATCAGCGCCGCGGCGCGCTCCTGGGTCATGCCCTCGATGCCGAAGTCGACGATCTCGTCCGCCGCCAGGTCGGACAAGTCCTCACTGGTACGCACGCCGTGCTCGGCCAGCGCAAACGCCGTCTCCTCGTCCATCCCCTCCAGCGCCAGCAGGTCCTCGGTGGGCTGAGTTCCTTCCAGGCCTTCTTCCTCGGCCAGCGCGGCATTGAGCAGCGCATCGCGCGCGCGGGCACGCAGTTCCTCGACGATGTCTTCGTCAAAGCCCTCCACCGCCAGCAGCTCGCCGACCGGCACGTAGGCGATTTCCTCGACCGTGTTGAAGCCTTCGGACACCAGGATGGCGGCGATTTCCTCGTCCACTTCCAGGCGGTCCATGAACAGCTGGCGCGCCGATGCCTGCTCGGCCTCCGACTTCGCAGCCACCTGGTCGGCAGTCATCACATTGAGCTGCCAACCGGTCAGGCGGCTGGCGAGCCGAACGTTCTGGCCGCCCTTGCCGATCGCCTGGGCCAGGCGGTCTTCGGCCACCGCCAGGTCCATCGCATGCTTTTCTTCGTCGACGATGATCGACTGCACTTCGGCAGGCGCCATGGCGTTAATCACGAAGTTGGCGGGATTCTCGTTCCACAACACGATGTCCACACGCTCGCCGTTGAGCTCGTTGGACACCGCCTGCACGCGCGAACCGCGCATGCCGATGCAGGCGCCGATGGGGTCGGTACGGGTGTCGTGCGCGATCACGGCGATCTTGGCGCGATCGCCCGGATCGCGTGCGCAGGCCTTGATCTCGACCAGGCCCTGACCGACTTCAGGCACTTCCAGCTTGAACAACTCGATCATGAATTCCGGCGCAGCGCGGCTGATGAACAGCTGCGGCCCGCGTGGCTCGGAGCGCACTTCCGCCAAATAGCCGCGGACCCGATCGCCCGGCCGCAGCACATCGCGCGGAATGCCCTTGTCCTTGGGAATGAAGGCTTCGGCGTTGCCACCCAGATCGACGAAGATGTTGCCGCGCTCGGCGCGCTTGACCACGCCGGTGATCAGCTCGCCGACCCGATCCTTCCAGGCATCGACCACCTGCTGCCGCTCGGCCTCGCGCACACGCTGCACGATCACCTGCTTGGCGGCCTGCGCGGCGATGCGGCCGAAATCCGGGTTCTCGATCTGCTCCTCGATGTAATCGCCGACCTCGACGCCATCGGCCTCGTCGACGGCATCCATCAGGCGCACCTGGCGATCCGGCGATTCCATCACCACATCGTCGGCAACCACTTCCCAGCGGCGGAAGGTCTCGTAGTTACCGTCCTTGTGATCGATGGTCACGCGCGTCAGCACGTCCTGGTCGGGATAACGCTTCTTCGCTGCGGACGCCAGCGCGGCCTCGATCGCCTCGAAGATCACTTCGCGCGGCACGCCTTTTTCGTTGGCGACCGCATCCACTACCAGCAAAAGTTCCTTGCTCATTTCGTCACTCCGCGCGCGGCTTGCCGGCCGCCGACTCGTTGGATGGTTTCTTCTTGTCGTGCCCGGGCTTTTTCGGGCCGGGCTTATTCGGTTTTTGCGGTGCCAGGCCCAGCGCGACCCAATCCGGCACGATGCGCGCCTTGTCGATATTGTCGAACCCGATCTGCACATCCTTGCCGTCGACGGCAAACACCACCGCGTCGGCCTCCGGCTCGATCCGCACGATCTGTCCCTGGAAGCGGCGCCGCCCCTCCTGCGCCAGCTTCAACACGATCTTGGCCGACTCGCCAGTGTGGCGCGCGAACTGATCGAGGGTGAACAAGGGACGATCGACACCCGGCGAAGACACTTCCAGCGTGTAGTTACCGCTGATCGGATCCTCGACGTCGAGCTGGGCCGAGACTTCACGACTCACGCGTTCGCAATCGTCGACATTGACCATGCGCTCGGGCTGCTCGACCAACGGCACATCGATGTACAAACGCAGCGTCGCGCCGCCCGGAGCGGGAAGATATTCCACCCCCAACAGCTCGAGCCCCAAGGACTCCACCGTTGGACTCAGCAGATTCGCGATTTCGGTCGCCTTTTCGCTCACAGACTGCCCTGATCAGATGATTGCCAGTAGGACCCCGGCAACCGGCAGCAAACTTTCCGGTTCCGGAAAAAACAAGGGGCCCGATGGGCCCCTTGCGTAAAAAAAGCCCGACCTCTCCGGGTCGGCGTAAAGACGGGAACAAACGTCCTTACGATCCAAGAAGCTGAATCACTGCGATGAAGCAACAATTCGAAACTTGGTAGCGGGGGCAGGATTTGAACCTGCGACCTTCGGGTTATGAGCCCGACGAGCTGCCAGACTGCTCCACCCCGCAGCAGAAGCGGAATTATGAAGAACTGGAGCGAAAATTGCAAGCCCTAGTTTTTCATCTGTTGAACAGCGTGGCGGCTGTTCAACGTCGCGGCGAATGATACCCGCAATGCAACAAAAACGAAACAGCTACGATCCCTATTCGCTCTCCCTGCCGCCATACGGCCGGCATGGAGCGCGCACGCCTGCCTCAGGTCAGACCGGCGAACGCGCGCTGGCACCACGCCATGATCGGGCTCCACGCCAGGCCAAGCGCCAGCAGGGCCAACGCGTTCACGCCCAGCACGGTCCCCAGCACGCGATCGTTGTTGGCTGGCAGCGGCTCGCCCACCGGCTCGTCGAAGTACATGACCTTGATGACACGCAGGTAGTAATACGCGCCGATCACCGCGCAGATCACGCCGACCAGTGCCAGCCACAGCATGTCGCCCTTCACCGCCGCGCCGAGCACGGCCAGCTTGGTCCAGAAGCCGAGGAACGGTGGAATGCCCGCCAGCGACGCCATGATGCACAGCACCAGCCCGGCCATCCACGGGTTACGCGCATTGAGGCCCTTGAAGTCGTCGATGTTCTCGGCTTCGAAGCCATTGCGCGACAGCGCGATGATGGCGCCGAACGAGGCGGTCGACATGATGGTGTAGCTCACCGCGTAGAACATCGCGGCCGCATAGCCCTCCTCGCCGCCACCGGCCACGCCCATCAGCAGGAAGCCGATATGCGACACCGTCGAGTAGGCGAGCATGCGCTTGAGATTGCTCTGCGCAATGGCCATCAGGTTGCCGATCACCAGCGATACCGCCGACAGTCCCCCGATCAACAGGTGCCATTGCGGCGACAGCGGCCCCATCCCTACCTCCAGCAGGCGGTAAGCCATGCCGAAAGCCGCCAGCTTGGGCGCCGAACTGATGAACAGCGCGATCGGTGCAGGCGCGCCCTGGTAGACGTCAGGCAGCCACATGTGGAACGGCGCAGCGCCCAGCTTGAAGGCAACACCGGCGATCATGAAGATGGTGCCGGTCAGCAGCAGGGTACGCTCGCCGGAACCGTCGATGGCCTCGTGGATGCCGGCCAGGCTCAGCGTGCCGGTGGCACCGTAGACCAGCGACATGCCGTACAGCAACAGGCCAGACGCCAGCGAACCCAGCACGAAGTACTTCATCGCCGCTTCGGTGGCCAGGCCGTTGTCGCGGTTGGAGGCAACCAGTGCGTACGAACACAGCGCCAGCAGTTCCAGACCCAGGTAGACCATCAGCAGGCTGCCGGCCGAGGCAAGCAACATCATGCCGGCAGTGGCAAACAACACCAGCACCGGAATCTCGCCCTGGTAGAGGTTGCGTTCGCGCAGGTAGGTCCAGCCGTACACCAGGCTCAGGCCGCTGACGAGCACGATCACGGTCTTCATCACGTCGGCGGCGGTGTCGCGCACGAACATGCCGCCGAAGATCTCGCCCTGCCCGCCCGTTCCGGTCGCCAGCAGCACGAGGACCACGGCCAGGACGGCGACGGAGAACAGGTGGGTCCAGACCTTGTTCCGCTGGCTCACGAACAGGTCGAGCATCAGCAGAGCGAAGGCGCCGCCGATCAGCGCCAGCTCCGGTACGAGCGGAGCCAGGTCGGCGGTGGTCAACGGCGCGAGCGTTGGCGTGGTCATCATCAAATCCTGAAAATCGGTACGGACGGCAAGCTGTCAGAGCTTGGTCGTTGCAATCTGGGTCGCCAGCTTGGCGATCGACGGTTCCATCAGATCGGTCAGCGGCTTCGGGTATATGCCCAGGGCCAGCACGCCGGCGGCGAACACCCCCAGCACTAACGCCTCGCGGCCATTGATGTCCTTCAGCTCGGCCACGTGCGCGTTGGCCACTTCGCCGAAGAACACGCGCTTGTACAGCCACAACGTATAGGCGGCAGTGATCACCAGGGTGGTCGCAGCAGCCAGGGCAATCAGCGGATGCTTCTGGAAGCTGGCCAGGATCACCATGAATTCGCCCACGAAGCCGCTGGTACCCGGCAGACCCGCGTTGGCCATGAAGAACAGCATCGCAAAGGTCGCAAACCACGGCATCAAATTGACCACGCCGCCGTAGTCGGCGATGCGGCGGGTGTGCATGCGGTCGTACAACACACCGATGCAGGAGAACATCGCACCGGACACGAAACCATGCGAAATCATCTGCACCATTGCGCCCTGCAGGCCCAGACGGGCCGCGTCGGTGCTGCCGTATTCGCGCACCAGGGTGAACGCGATGAAGGTGCCCAGGGTGACGAAGCCCATGTGCGCGATGGACGAGTACGCCACCAGCTTCTTCATGTCTTCCTGTACCAGCGCCACCAGGCCGACGTAGATCACGGCGATCAACGACAGTGCAATGACCAGCCAGGCGAACTCATGGCTGGCATCCGGCACGATCGGCAGGTTGAAGCGCAGGAAACCGTAGCCGCCGATCTTCAGTGCGATCGCTGCCAGGATCACCGAACCGGCGGTCGGTGCCTCGACGTGCGCGTCCGGCAGCCAGGTGTGTACCGGGAACATCGGCACCTTGACCGCAAACGCGATCAGGAAGGCGAAGAAGATCCAGGTCTGTTCCTTGGCGCTCAACTGCATCGCATACAGGTCGGCGAGCTGGAAGCTGCCGCCCTTCAGGTACAAGTAGACCAGGCCCACCAGCATCAGCACCGAGCCGAGGAAGGTGTACAGGAAGAACTTCATTGCCGCGTAGATGCGCCGCGGGCCGCCCCAGACACCGATGATCAGGAACATCGGGATCAGCATGGCCTCGAAGAACACGTAGAACAACATCGCGTCGGTGGCGGCGAAGATGCCGACGGTGACGCCTTCCAGGATCAGGAAGGCTGCCACGTACTGGTTGACGCGCTTGTCGATCGATCGCCAGGCGCCGATCAGGGACAGCACCGTCACCAACGTGGTCAGCACGATCAGCGCGACCGCAATGCCGTCTACGCCCAGGTTGTAGCCGATGTTGTAGGCCGGGATCCAGGCGTGCAGTTCGACAAACTGCAGGGCGTCGTTTGCCGTGTCGTAGCCCAGCAGCGGCAGACTCAGCACGAAGGTCGCCACCGCCACCGCCAGCGATGCCCAGCGGGCAGTCTCGGCGTTGCGCAACGCAAGGATCAGGGCGCCACCGATAATCGGCAGCCAGATCAGGATAGACAGTAAAGGCCAGTTCGACACGTTTTCTTATTCCGTACAGGTCAACGCCAGAAATGCATCAGTACCGCCAACAAGGCGATCAAACCGATGATCATTGCGAAGGCGTAGTGATAGAGGAAACCGGATTGCGTGCGACGCAGCAGATGTGCCGCCAGGTCGATCAGTCGGGCCGAACCATTGACGACCGCACCGTCGACCACGTGGGTATCGACTGCACGTGACGCCTTGCCAAGGACAACGCCACCGCCGGCGAAGCCATTGATCCACAGCTTGTCGAAACCGTACTTGTTCTCCAGCAACCACACGAGCGGCGCGAACGCCTTGCGCGACTTGGTGGCCAGCTCCGGCTTCCACAGGTAGAACAGCGCGGCAAGCAGCAGGCCGGCAACGGTCAGGAAGAACGGCGCGGCGGTCATGCCGTGCAGCGCGAATGCGACAGGACCATGAAACTCTTCGGCCAGCGCACCCACGGTATCGCGTGCCGGATCGTAGAAATCGACGATACCGGTGAAGAACGAGACTGCCTGGCCCTTGAGCGCGTGCGCGGCATGGTGGCCTTGCCAGTCGGTACCGAACAACATCGGACCGATGGTGAAGAAGCCGACCGCGATCGACGGGATCGCCAGCAGGATCAGCGGCAACGTCACCACCCACTTGGACTCGTGCGGTTCGTGGGCGCCATGGTGCCCATGTCCGTGATCGTCGTGGCCATGGGCGTCATGCGCGTGGCTGTCGTGCGCATGGGCCTCGGCATGCGCGCTGTCGTGATGGGCATGCGCGTCGTGCGCATGGGCATCGCGGAAACGCTCCTTGCCGTGGAAGGTCAGGAACAGCAGACGGAAGCTGTAGAAGCTGGTGACCAGCACGCCACCCAGCACCGCCCAGTAGCCGTAGGTCGCGATCCAGCTATGCGACTCATGCGCATGGTGCGCGGCGGCCTCGATGATGGTGTCCTTCGAGTAGAAGCCCGAGAAGAACGGCGTACCTACCAACGCCAGCGTACCGATCACGCTGGTCCAGTAGGTCACCTTCATGTACTTGCGCAGGCCGCCCATCTTGCGCATGTCCTGCTCGTGGTGCATGCCGATGATGACCGAACCAGCAGCGAGGAACAGCAGCGCCTTGAAGAACGCGTGCGTCATCAGGTGGAACACGGCTGCCGAATACGCGGATACGCCCAGCGCCACGGTCATGTAACCCAGCTGCGACAGCGTGGAATACGCAACCACGCGCTTGATGTCGTTCTGCACGATGCCGATCAGGCCGGTGAAGAAGGCCGTGGTCGCACCGATGAACAGAATGAAGTTCAGCGCAGTCTCCGACAATTCGAACAGCGGCGACATGCGCGCCACCATGAAGATGCCGGCAGTGACCATGGTCGCTGCGTGGATCAGCGCCGAGATCGGCGTCGGGCCTTCCATCGAGTCGGGCAACCACACATGCAACGGCACCTGCGCCGACTTGCCCATCGCACCGATGAACAGGCAGATGCAGATCATCGTCATCACGCTCCACTCGTGACCGGCGAACAGCTGCACCTTGGCACCGGCCATGGTGGTCGCGTTGGCGAACACGGTGGAGTAATCCAGCGAGCCGAACCACAGCAGCACGCCGGCGATGCCGAGAATGAAGCCGAAGTCGCCGACGCGATTGACCAGGAACGCCTTCATGTTGGCGAACACTGCAGTCGGGCGCTTGAACCAGAAACCGATCAGCAGATAGGACACCAGGCCCACCGCTTCCCAGCCGAAGAACAGCTGCAGGAAGTTGTTGCTCATCACCAGGGTGAGCATGGAGAAGGTGAACAACGAAATGTAGCTGAAGAAGCGCTGGTAGCCCGGGTCTTCTTCCATGTAGCCGATGGTGTAGATATGCACCAGCAACGACACGAAGGTCACCACCACCATCATCATCGCGGTCAGGCGATCGACCATGAAGCCGACGTGCGCGGAGTAGTTACCGACATCGAAGAACGTATAGAGGTTCTGGTTGAACGGGCTGGCGCCCTGCTCCGCCAGTTGGTACAGCGTCATGCACGACAACACGCAGCTGACTGCCACGCCGAGGATGGTGACGTACTGCGCGCCCTTGCGCCCCACCTGGCGACCGAACAGGCCGGCGATGATGCTGCCGACCAGCGGTGCCAGCACCACTGCGATCAGCAGACTCTTGGAGAGAGTGATTTCCATCTACGGGTCAGCCCTTCAACGTGTCGACTTCGGCCACATTGATCGTGCGGCGCGTACGGAACAGAGTCACCAGGATCGCAAGACCGATGGCGGCCTCCGCGGCGGCGACGGTCAGGATGAAGAACACGAACAACTGACCGGCGGTGTCGCCGAGTTCGCGCGAGAACGCGATGAAGTTGACGTTGACCGACAACAGCATCAGCTCGATCGACATCAGCAACACGATGACGTTCTTGCGATTGAGGAAAATGCCGGCCAGGGAGATGCAGAACAGCAGCGCGCCCAGTCCAAGCAGGTGGCCCAAGGTAATCAAGACTTCGCCTCCTGTCCGTCGATCGCATCCGCCTGCGGCGCGACCCGCACCGGCTTTTCGACCGCCATTTTGACCATGCGCAAACGATCGCCAGCCTTGACCCGCGACTGCTCGGATGCGTTCTGCATCTTGACGCCGGTGCGCTTGCGCAAGGTCAGCATCACGGCGGCCACCACCGCTACGGTCAGGATCACCGCGGCGAATTCGAACGGCAGCAGGAATTCGGTGTACAGGCTCTTGGCCAACCAGGTCAGATTCGAGCTGTCGGCGGCCGTCGCTGCGGCATTATCGGCCGGGAACGGCGCGGCGCTGCGTGCCTTGACGCCGATCAGGGTGACCATCTGCACCAGCATCGCCACTGCCACGATGACACCGACCGGCAGATACTTGACCCAGCCCTCGCGTAGGCGGCTGGTATCGATGTCCAGCATCATCACCACGAACAGGAACAACACCATCACCGCACCGACGTAGACCAGCACCAGCGTGACGCCGAGAAACTCCGCGCCGACCAACAGCCAGATGCAGGCCATCGAGAAGAAGGTGAGGATCAGGCACAGCACCGCATACACCGGGTTGCGCACACTGATCACCGCACCGGCAGAGACGACCGCGATGGCGGAGAAGGCGTAGAAAGCAATAGAGACCCAGTCCATCATGACCTCAACGGAAGGCGGCATCGGCAGCGCGACGCTCGGCGATCTCGGCTTCCAGCCGGTCTCCGATCGCCAGCAGCTGCGGCTTGTTGACAATGTTCTCGCCACGCTTCTCGAAGTGGTACTCGAGGATGTGCGTCTCGACGATCGAGTCCACCGGGCAGCTTTCTTCGCAGAAGCCACAGAAGATGCACTTGAACAGATCGATGTCGTAACGCGTGGTGCGGCGGGTGCCGTCCTCGCGCTTGGCCGAGTCGATGGTGATCGCCAGCGCCGGGCACACCGCCTCGCACAGCTTGCAGGCGATGCAGCGTTCTTCGCCGTTGGGATAGCGCCGCAGTGCATGCAGGCCACGGAAACGCGGCGACTGCGGGAACTTCTCCATCGGGTACAGCACGGTGTACTTGGGCTTGAACGTGTATTTCAACGTCAACCACAGGCCACCGAGCAATTCGAGCAGCAGCAGGCTCTTGAAATAATGGGTGATCTTGTTCATCGATTACACGCCCTTCTGGATCACACCGTAAAACACCATCAACGCCGTCACTGCGATCCATACGATCGTGAGCGGAATGAAGACCTTCCAGCCCAGACGCATGATCTGGTCGTAGCGGTAACGCGGGAAGCTGGCACGGAACCAGATGTAGGCGCTGGCGAAGAAGAACACCTTCATCAGCAGCCACGGCCAACCGCCCTTCCATACCCAGTCGATCCACGGCGAGATGTCTGCGCTGACCCAACCCTGGATCGGGCTCAGCCAGCCGCCGAGGAAGAAGATCGAGATCAGGAAGCTGACCAGAATCATGTTGGCGTATTCGGCCAGGAAGAACAGCGCGAATGCGCCGCCCGAGTACTCCACCATGTGCCCGGCGACGATTTCCGACTCGCCTTCCACCACGTCGAACGGTGCGCGGTTGGTCTCGGCGACACCGGACACCCAGTACACGATGAACAACGGGAACAGGGGGAGCAGGAACCAATCGAAGAATCCGGAGTTGCCTGCCTGCGCGAACACGATCTGGCTGAGATTGACGCTACCGGCGGCGATCATCACGCCGACCAGCGCGAAGCCCATCGCGATTTCGTAGCTGACCACCTGCGCAGCCGAACGCATGGCGCCGAGGAACGCGTACTTGGAGTTGGACGCCCAACCCGCCAGGATGATGCCGTACACGCCCAGCGAGGTCATGGCCAGCAGGTACAGCAAACCCACGTTGGCATTGGACAACACCAGCTGCGCATCGAACGGCACCACCGACCAGGCGGCGAATGCCGGGGCCAGCGTCAGCAGCGGCGCGATGACGAACATCGCCTTGTGCGAGCTGGCCGGCTGCAGGATTTCCTTGAACAGCAGCTTGAAGACGTCGGCGAAGGCCTGGAAGATGCCCATGCCCACGTACATGGGCCCGTGGCGAACATGCATCCAGCCGATCAGCTTGCGTTCCCAGACCACATAGAAGGCCACTGCCACGATCACCGGCACGGCGATCAGCAGGATCTTCAGCACGGTCCACAGGACCACGCCGCCGTCACCCAGTCCGAGAAACCACTGGTGGAGGGGATCGACCACGTTCAACAGCAATTCGTTCATGCACCCACCACCGTTACACGACCGGCACCGAGCGGCGCGGTTGCGCCGTGGCCGGATTCGATCCACACCGTGCCCGGTGCGACGCGCTTGTCCAGCACCACCGGCAACGTCGCCCTACCGGCGTCGGTACCGACCTTGACCATCTGCCCTTCGGCGACCTGCAACTGCGCGGCCTGCTCCGGATGCATCGCCACGCACGGGGCAATGTTGAGCGGGTGCGATTGCAGCGCGGCGGCACGACGCACCACGGCATCGGTGCGGTAGATCGCAGCGGTCGCTGCCACTTCCAGGCCTTCGTTCGCAGCGACCGGCTGCGGCGAACCGGCCGGAGTCACCGAACGGTTCTGCATACCGGCACGCAGGCCGACCAGGTCGATGAACTCGAAACCGGGCAGGCCCAGCTCGCCGCCGAGTGCTCGCAGCACCCGCCAGCCTTCGCGCGCTTCGACCGGCAGGCGGCCTGCGGCACGTGCGGTCTGCACGCGACCATCGAGGTTGGTCAGCGAGGCGTCGATTTCCGGCAGTGCGCCGATCGGCAGGATCACGTCGGCCACATCGCGCGTGGACGCACAGGCGAACTGGCTGAAGGCAACGACCTTGGCGCCGGCCAGCGCGCTGCGCGCAGCGGCGGCATCGGCAAAATCCAGCCCTGGCTCGATGCCGTACAGCACATACGCCTGGCGCGGCTGCGCCAGCATGCCGGCGACATCGCGTGCGCTCGGCAGCACACCTTGCGACACCAGACCCACCGCGTTGGCACCCTGCGGAATACGGCACAGCGAAGCGCCGGTGGCCGCGGCGAAGTCACGCGCTGCGGCGCGCAGCGTTGCCGCCTGCGGATGGTTCTCGACCAGCGCGCCAACCACGATCACGGCGCGGCTTGCGCCCTTGACTGCATCGCGCAGCGTGACGTCGTCCAGGGCGCCGGCCAGCTGCGAGGGCGCGACCACGGCGCGACTGGCCTGGGTGAAGGCGAAATCGAAATCGACCGGATTTACCGAGTGGATCCGCGTACCGTTCTGGATGTGCGCCTTACGCAGCCGCGCATGCAGCAGCGGCAGCTCGTGTCGCACGTTGGTACCGAACAAGACCACCACATCGGCCTGTTCGATCTCGGCCAGTGGCGTGGCAAAGGCCTGCGCCACGGCAGCATCGGAGAAATCGCGATTGAGCAGGCGGTGATCCAGGTTGCCGCTGCCCAGGCCTTCGGCCAGCCGCGCCAGCAAGGCGCCCTCTTCGTTCGAGGTGGACGGATGCACCAGCACGCCCAGCGCATCGCCGGCGTTCTCGCGCAGGATCTGCGTCGCGGCAGCCAGGCCTTCGGTCCAGCTCACTTCAGTCCATGCGCCATTGACCTTCTTGAGCGGCTTGACCGCGCGGTCTTCGGCGTACAGGCCCTGGTGCGAGTAACGGTCGCGATCGGACAGCCAGCATTCGTTGACCGCCTCGTTCTCGCGCGGCACGCTGCGCAGCACTTCGCCGCGACGCACGTGCAGGAACAGGTTAGAGCCCATCGCATCGTGGTAACCCAGCGATTCACGCGCGGTCAGCTCCCATGGACGCGCACGGAACTGGAACACCTTGTTGGTCAGCGCACCCACCGGACACACGTCGATGACGTTGCCGGAAATCTCGGTGGTCAGCGGCTTGCCGTCATAGGTTCCGATCTGCAGGTTCTCGCCGCGATACATGCCGCCGAGCTCGTAGGTGCCGGCGATATCTGCGGTGAAGCGCACGCAGCGCGTGCACTGAATGCAGCGCGTCATCTCGGTGGCGACCAGCGGGCCGATGTCCTCATCCGGCACCACGCGCTTGCGCTCGTTGAAACGGCTTACCGAGCGGCCGTAGCCGAGCGACACGTCCTGCAATTCGCACTCGCCGCCCTGATCGCAGATCGGGCAGTCCAGCGGATGGTTGATCAGCAGGAATTCCATCACGCTGCGCTGATACTTCAGCGCCTTTTCGCTGCGCGTGGTGACCTTCATGCCATCCATCACAGGCGTTGCACAGGCGGGCGACGGCTTCGGCGACTTTTCGACGTCGACCAGGCACATACGGCAATTGGCCGCGATCGGCAGCTTCTCGTGGTAGCAGAAGCGCGGGATCGGGATGCCGGCCTTGTCGGCCGCCTGGATGATCATCGAGCCCTTCGGCACCACCAGGGACTGCCCGTCGATCTCGACGGTGACATGGTCCGGTGGCACGTTCGGATTCACTGGTTGGGCGCTCATGCAGCCACTCCGACTTGCGTATCGACGATCGAACGACCGTTGACGATGTAGTACTCGAACTCGTCCCAGAACTGACGCAGGAAGCCTTGAATCGGCCAAGCCGCCGCTTCGCCGAAGGCGCAGATGGTGTGACCTTCGATCTGGCCGGCGACGGTGCGCAGCTGGTGCAGGTCCTCCATCGTGGCCTTGCCGGCGACGATGCGCTCCAGCACGCGGTGCATCCAGCCGGTGCCCTCGCGGCACGGGGTGCACTGGCCGCAGGATTCCTTGTGGAAGAACTGCGAGATGCGGCAGGCGAAACGTACGCAGCAGACGCTGTCGTCCAGCACCACGATGGCGCCCGAACCCAGACCAGTGCCCAGCGCACGCAGGGTGTCGTAGTCCATCTGCAGACCGGCGACCTGATCGGCCTTGAGCACCGGCATCGACACACCGCCGGGCACCACGCCCTTGAGCTTGCGACCCGGGCGCAGACCACCGGCCATTTCCAGCAGTTCGTCGAAGGTGGTGCCGAGCGGCACTTCGAAATTGCCGCCCTTCTGCACGCAACCGGACACCGAGAAGATCTTCGGGCCGCCGTTCTTGGTCTTGCTCAGGCCCAGGAACCACTCCGGGCCGTTACGAATGATCGCCGGCACCGACGCATAGGTCTCGGTGTTGTTGATGGTGGTGGGCTTGCCGTACAGGCCGAAGTTGGCCGGGAACGGCGGCTTGTAGCGCGGCTGCCCCTTCTTGCCTTCCAGCGATTCCATCAATGCGGTTTCTTCGCCGCAGATGTAGGCACCGGCACCCAGCGCGCCGTAGATGTCGATATCCACGCCGCTGCCGAGAATATTCTTGCCCAGCCAGCCATTGGCGTACGCATCGGCCAGTGCCAGCTCGAAGTTTTCGAATGGCTCGTGGTGGAACTCGCCGCGCAGGTAGTTGTAGCCCACCGTCGAGCCGGTGGCGTAGCAGGCGATCGCCATGCCCTCCACCACCGAATGCGGGTTGTAGCGCAGGATGTCCCGGTCCTTGCAGGTGCCCGGCTCGGATTCGTCCGAATTGCACAGGATGTACTTCTGCATCGTGCCCTTGGGCATGAACGACCACTTCAGACCGGTCGGAAAGCCCGCGCCGCCACGGCCGCGCAGGTTCGATGCCTTGACCATCTCGATGACGTCGGCAGGCGGGATCTTTTCTTCGAGAATCTTGCGCAGCGCCGCGTAGCCACCGGTCTTGAGATAGTTCTCGTACGACCACGGAGTGTCATAGTGCAAGGTCGTGTAGACGACCTGATGCGGCAACGGCGCCGGACCGACCGGACCTGTAGGTGCGTGATGATGTGCCATGTCTTATTCCAGCCCGTCCAGCAGCGCGTCGACCTTCTCTTTCGTCAGGTGCTCGTGGTAATGGCCGTTGATGACCATCATCGGCGCTGCGGAGCAGGCCGCCAGGCACTCTTCTTCGCGCTTGAGATAGACGCGGCCATCGGCCGTCGACTGACCCAGCTTGCAACCCAACTTCTTCTCCGCGTGGGCCAGCAGATCTTCGGCGCCGTTGAGCCAGCAGCTGATGTTGGTGCAGAACGCCACATTGTGGCGGCCGACCTTTTCGGTCTCGAACATCGAATAAAAGCTGGCGACCTCATAGGCCCAGACCGGCGGCAGCTCCAGGTACTTGGCCACGCCCACGATCAATTCGTCGGTCAGCCAGCCCTGGTTCTGTTCCTGCGCGGCATGCAGACCCTGCAGCACGGCCGACCGCTTGCGGTCGGGCGGGAACTTGGTCAGCCAATGATCAATGTGCGCGCGCGTCTTGTCGCTCAGCACCACCTGCGGATCGACGTCGCGCGCCGCTTCGAAATTACCCGTCGCCTTCATCGGTCAACCTCACCGAAAACCAAATCGTAAGTACCGATCATCGCCACGACGTCGGCCAGCAGATAGCCACGCACCACCGCATCCATCGACGACAGATGCGCGAAACCCGGCGCGCGCAGGTGCACGCGGAACGGCTTGTTGGCGCCGTCGGACATCAGGTAGCAGCCGAACTCGCCCTTGGGCGCTTCGACCGCGCTATAGGTTTCGCCGGCTGGCACGCAGTAGCCTTCGCTGAACAGCTTGAAGTGATGGATCAGCGCTTCCATGTCGTCCTTCATGCCTTCGCGGCTTGGCGGAGCGACCTTGAAATTGGTGACCATGACCGGACCGGGATTGGCCTTGAGCCACTTCACGCACTGCTTGATGATGCGGTTGGATTCGCGCATCTCGGCCACGCGCACCAGGTAGCGGTCGTAGCAGTCGCCATTGGTGCCGACCGGGACGTCGAAGTCCACCGCATCGTACTTGGCGTACGGCTGCTTCTTGCGCAGATCCCATTCGATGCCCGAGCCACGCAGCATCGGGCCGGTCATGCCCCAGGCACGCGCCAGATCCGGGCTGATGATGCCGACATCGACGGTGCGCTGCTTCCAGATGCGGTTGTCGGTCAGCAGGGTTTCGTATTCGTCCACGCGGGCCGGGAAGGTGTTGGTGAACTCCTCCAGGAAGTCCAGCATGCTGCCTTCGCGACCGGCGTTGCGCTTCTTCAGCGCCCCGCCCTTGTGCCAGCGCGATTCCTTGTACTGCGGCATGCGATCGGGCAGATCGCGGTAGACGCCGCCCGGACGGTAGTACGCCGCGTGCATGCGCGCGCCGCTGACTGCCTCGTACACGTCCATCAATTCTTCGCGCTCGCGGAATGCATACAGCATCACCGCCATCGCACCGAGATCGAGCGCATTGGAGCCCACCCACATCAGGTGGTTCTTGATGCGGGTGATCTCGTCGAACATGGTGCGGATGTACTGCGCACGCTCGGGCGCTTCGATTCCCATCAGGGACTCGATCGCGCGCACATAGGCGTGCTCGTTGCACATCATAGACACGTAATCCAGACGGTCCATGTACGGCACCGACTGGTTGAACGGCTTGGACTCGGCCAGCTTCTCGGTGCCACGGTGCAGCAGGCCGATATGCGGATCGGCACGCACCACGGTTTCGCCATCCATTTCCAGGATCAGGCGCAACACGCCGTGCGCCGCAGGATGCTGCGGGCCGAAGTTCATCGTGTAATTGCGGATTTCCTGTTTGCTTTCCACAGGATTGCTCGCGAAGGCATCGGTTGCCTGGCGGAACTCACTCACTTGGCAGTCTCCGACTTGCCCACTTCACCGGCGGCAGTCTCATAACGGGCGTCGTCGCGGATCACGCGCGGCACACCGACGCGCGGCTCGACCGATGTCACCGGCTCGTACACCACGCGCTTGCGTTCTTCGTCGTAACGCACTTCGACGTTGCCGATCAGCGGGAAATCCTTGCGGAACGGATGACCGACGAATCCATAGTCGGTCAGGATGCGGCGCAGGTCCGGGTGACCAGCGAACACGATGCCGAACAGGTCGAAGGCTTCGCGCTCGAACCAGTTCACGCCAGGCCAGATGTCGGTCACCGACGCCACGACCGGCACTTGCTCGTCCGGCGCATAGCAACGCACACGCAGACGCTGGTTGTGCTGGTAGGAAATCAGCTGCGCGACCACCGCGAAGCGCTGCTTGGGCAGTTGCTGCGGCTGGGCGCCATCGGAACTTTCTTGGCTGGGGAACTCGCCCCAGGCGAAACGGCCGACGGCCTTGCCCTCGACGCCGCGGCTGAAACCCTGCGAGGACACATCGGCAGTGTCCCACTCGTCGCTGCCATATCCCAGGTAGTCGACGCCGCACAGGTCGCTGAGCTGCTCGAAACCGAGCTCGTCGCGCAACGCAAGACAGGTCGCGTGCCAATCGGCTGCAGCGACTTCCAGCGTCACTTCGCCGCGCGGCAGTGCCACGGCGATCTGCGCGCCGGCGAAGCGTGCCGCGAGTCGGTCAGTGAAGGAGGATGCTTGCTCTGCCATGGGGGCTTGGCTGCTCTCGGTAGGAGAAGACGGGTGTCAGCGTGCGATGGTCTGGGTTCGCCAGATCTTCTTCTGCAGCTGCAGGATGCCGTAGACCAGCGCCTCGGCGGTCGGCGGGCAGCCCGGGACGTAGATGTCCACCGGCACGATGCGATCGCAACCGCGCACCACCGAATACGAATAGTGATAGTAGCCGCCGCCATTGGCGCAGCTGCCCATCGAGATGACCCACTTCGGATCCGGCATCTGGTCGTAGACCTTGCGCAGCGCCGGGGCCATCTTGTTGACCAAGGTGCCGGCGACGATCATCACGTCGGACTGACGCGGCGACGGGCGGAACACCACGCCATACCGGTCAAGATCCAGACGCGCAGCGCCAGCGTGCATCATCTCGACCGCGCAGCAGGCCAGACCGAAGGTCATCGGCCACATCGAACCGGTACGCGCCCAGTTCAGCAGCGCATCGACGCTGGTGGTCACATAGCCCTTCTCCAGCAGCGGGTTTTCGCCTTCCGGGCGCAGGATGTCTTCCACCCGGCCTTCCGGCATCGGGTTGGTCATCAGACGATCCAGGGTCTGAATCACTCCCATTCCAGCGCTCCCTTCTTCCACACGTAGATAAAGCCGAGGAACAACATGCCGACGAACAGCCCCATGGTGACCAGCGAACGCGCGCCGATCTCCATGAACACCTGCGTCCAGGGCACGATAAAAATGATTTCCAGGTCGAACACGATGAACTGGATCGCAATGAGGTAGTAGCGCACATCGAACTTCATGCGCGCGTCTTCGAATGCTTCGAAGCCACACTCGTACGGGGAGAGCTTGCGCGCGTCCGGGCTACGCGGAGCGAGGAACCGGCCAATCAGCATCAACACGATGCCGATGCCAGTGGCGACAACCAGAAACAGCAGACTCGGCAAATATTCGGCCAGCACAGCGATTCTCTCTTGCCTCTGCCCGCACGCGCCGCGTGCCGGCATGGGGTATAGGCAGACCCCGCGCGCGGCAAACCGCAATGCGCAGGAACTGCAGCCAAACAATGGTGCCCAAGAGGGGACTCGAACCCCTACGACCTAAGTCGCTACCACCTCAAGGTAGTGCGTCTACCAATTCCGCCACCTGGGCATACGTTGCGCCGCTGGGCATCCCAGTGCGCAGCGTATTGTAACCGGCTTCAGCGTTTTTGTGCTGGCTCTGAAGCGTTTTCTTCGTTCGACGCAGGCGCCTGCTGCGTCGGCGCGGGCTGTGCAGGAGCCGTCACGGGCGCGGCGTCAGCCGCCGGCTGCGCCGGTGCGGTCGGTACCGCGCCTGCGGCCGGAGCCTGCGGCAAGGGCTGGGTCAGCTCTCCGGCAGCCGCCGGCGCCGGGGTTGCCGACTGCGACATGACGCCCAGGTTCTGGTCGGTGGGACGGGCGCCATGGGTGGCGTACCAGGCCATGAACAGGCTGATGCTGAAGAACACCACAGCCAGCCACTTGGTCGACTTGGACAGGAAGTTCGACGACCCCTGGGACCCAAAGACCGTGCCGGAGGCACCTGCACCAAAGCCGGACCCGGCCGCGGCACCTGCGCCACGCTGCATCAGGATCAGCGCAATCATCGCCAGCGCGACCAGTACGTAGACCACATTGAGGATCAACATCAGCATTTCGAAATCCGTCCCCGGACAAAACTTAATGGGTTAACGAGCGGCCGCCGCACGCGCAATGGCCAGGAAGTCGGCGGCGACCAACGAGGCGCCACCGATCAGCCCGCCATCGACGTCGGGCTGCGCGAACAGCTCGGCCGCATTGTCGGGCTTGACACTGCCCCCATACAGAATGGGCAGGGAATCGGCGATTCTAGCATCGGCCTTCGCGAGTTCGCCACGCAGGAAGGCGTGCACGGCCTGGGCCTGGGCCGGACTGGCGGTCCGCCCGGTGCCGATCGCCCAGATCGGCTCATAAGCGAGCACGGCCCGCGCGAAACCTTCGCTGCCGACCAGGGCAAGCACCGGCTCGAGTTGGGCGCGCAGGACTGCCTCGGTCTGGCCGGCCTCGCGCTGCTGCAGCGACTCCCCCACGCACAGTACCGGGATCAATCCGGCGTGGAGGGCCGCGGCGAACTTGCGCGCGATCAACTCACTGCTCTCCTGATGGTACTGGCGACGCTCGGAATGGCCGACCAGACCATACTCGGCACCGACGTCCACCAGCATGGTGGCCGAGACCTCGCCGGTGTAGGCCCCTTTCTCGTTACAGCTGACGTCCTGTGCCCCGAAGGACAGATGGCGCGCCTCGAAATCCTCGATCAGGTCACCGAGGTAGGGCAATGGAGGCAGGATGACGACATCGACACCGTCAAGGGGCATGTGTGCGGCGACCTCGCCCACCAGCTCGGTGGCAAAGGTGCGGCTGCCATGCAGCTTCCAGTTTCCAGCAACGATTTTACGACGCATCAGGCGCAGGTTCCTGAGTTGAAGACCGGCGACAGAATAGCCCAAGCTCTGTCGGCAACCCGCACACTTGTGTCCGACAGATGTCCTATGCCCTTTCCAACAGGAACCCACCATGTCCGATTCGCCTGTCTTCGCACTGGTCACCGGCGCCTCCAGCGGCATCGGCCGCGAGATCGCGCGGGCATACGCCAGGCGGGGCGTACCGTTGATTCTGACCGCGCGGCGGGTGGACCGGCTGCAGGCATTGGCTTCCGAGCTGGGCGCACAGGTGCGAGTGGAAGTCCTGCCGGCCGATCTGGCCGACCCCGATGCCGTACAGGCGCTGGTTGCGCGGATCCAGCGCGAAGGCTGGACGGTAGGCACCCTGGTCAACAATGCCGGTTACGGCGTGCCGGGCCGTTATCTGAGCAACGACTGGGCCACGCATGCGCGTTTTCTGCAAGTGATGGTGGGCGCGGTATGCGAGCTCACCTGGCGGCTGCTGCCGATGATTCGCGCCAGCGGCCAGGGACGCATTCTCAACGTCGCCTCATTCGCCGCACTCGCACCCAGCGCCGATGGACAGACACTCTATGCGGCCAGCAAGAGTTTCATGCTGCGTTTCAGCGAATCGCTGGCACTGGAGAATGCCGACTGCCGAGTCAAGGTCTGCGCGCTATGCCCGGGATTTGCGTGGTCGGAGTTCCACGATGTCACCGGCACCCGCGAGGCGATGTCCACCCTGCCCGCCTGGGCCTGGCTACAGGCCGATGCCGTGGCCGAGTACGGAATCGCCGCACTGGAGCGCGGGCAGGTGCTGGCGGTCCCAGGTTGGCGCTATCGGCTGGTCAATGCGGCCCTGCGCATTCTGCCGCACGCGGTGGCCCTGCGCTTGATGGCACGAGGCTCGCACCGGGTGCGCCCGTTGGACTGAGCCTGCGACAGACCGGCACGCAACGCAGTGCGATCTCCGCTGCCGTTCTGCCGCCTCACCGGTATGCGGCGTGCGCCCACCTAATGATTGACGATCTCGCCATGCATCGCCGCCAGCCGCGCGAGCAGACGATTCTGCGTGCGGCGGGGAATCTTGCGTTGATCCATCGCCCAGTTGAGATCTTCGACCAGGGCATTGAAGTCGCCCTCGCGGATGGCCAGGTGCGCATGCGCCTGCTTCATCGATTTGGCGGTATCCGGGCAAGGGCCGTCGGCGACATGACAGAACTTCTGCACCAGGCGCGCGTTGAGCATGACGATGTTGACGCGGGCGAACTTGTCGACGATGCGTTCGTCGTCGGCGATGCGCGACAGCATGGTTTCCACCAGCGCCTCGATACCGGCCTGGCCGCCCAGTTCGTCGTAGAGCGTGGGCGGCGCCTGCGTGGTGGCGCAGGCGTTGAGCAGGCCGAGCATGCAGAGCAGAGACCAGCGCAGCCGTCGATTCATCAGAACGCCACCTGCAAGGAGAGATACGGGCCGCGCTGGTCGGCGAGCGTGGCGATGTCGCCAAGATCGGCCCACGCGGCGGTCAACGAAAGGTGCTTGTTCGGAAACCAGGCGACGAAGGCGTCTGCCCAGGCCTGCTCGCGCGCGAACCCCAGGTTGTCCGGCTTGTCGCGGTACTCCACGCCGACCACCCACGATGGCGACAGCACCACCGCGGCGCTGGCCTCGGCGACCAGCCGATAACTGTCACGGCGATCGCCGCCGAAGCCGAGCAGGCCACCCTGATTGGCGCGCGTCGCGCGCAAGGTGCCATTGAGCAGCAATTGATAGCCGCCGGCGCCCTGCAGCAGCAAGCGGCTGGCGCTGAGGTAGACGTCGGTGCCGTGGTCGTCGCGGGCTCCGATCGCCAGCGGCAACGCGCTATCGCGCAGGCGCTTGTATTGCACGCCGACGCTGACCTGCGGCCCCCGGCCATACACCAGATCGCCGTACACGCGCAGCTTGGCGCCGAACACGTCCTGCCCGAGCGCATTCCACGGCAACGCCAGGCGCTCCTGCAAGGTGCCCAGGTCCAGGCGCTGGCGCGCGAGCGACAGTTCCAGGCGGTTGCCGACCGTCAACGCCGCTCCCTGCACGTCGAGCCGGTAGTCCCCGCTGTCGACATGCGTTGCGAACGCCACCGCACCGAGCTCGTCACGGGTGCCGTAGCCGGACAAGGTTGCCCACGGCACGATGCCGCCTCCGCCGCTGCCCTCGATGGTGGACACGCCGCCGGTGGCGAGCAGGCGCCCATTCCCGGCGCAGGCCTGCCCCGGCATCAGCGCAACACCGAGCGCAGCGGCCATGATCAAGCGACATGCGACCTGGCTCATCGCCCCGCTCCCACCTGCGCCGATGCCGATGTCCCGAGCTGGCGCAGGCACCAGGCCACCAGCGCAGCCTGCTCCAGCGGCGGCGCATACAGATAACCCTGCACCATATCGCAGCCGTAACCGCGCAACAGCGTCAGTGCGGCATCGTTCTCCACGCCTTCGGCAATCACGCTCAAGCCGAGTTTGTGCCCCAGATCGATCGTGCTGCGCACGATGAAGGCATCGTCGGTGCCTTCGGCCAGTTGCATGACGAAGCTCTTGTCGATCTTCAATTCGTTCACCGGCATGCGCTTGAGTTGGGCCAACGAGGAGTAGCCGGTACCGAAATCGTCGATGGACAGACGCACCCCCACACTGCGGAGTTGATGCAGCATGTGCAGCGCCGATTCCACATCACGCATCAACGCGCTTTCGGTCAGTTCCAGCGTGACCGACTGCGCCGGAACCGCGTATTGCTCCAGGCGCGCGCGTACATAATCGGGCAGCCCCGGATCGGACAGGTCCAGCGCGGACAGGTTGATCGCCATGCCCAGTTCCAGCCCCTGCGCGCGCCACTGCGCCTGGCAGCGCAAGGCGTGATCCAGTACGAAACGGGTCAGCGGGTGGATCACCCCGGAGTGCTCGGCCAGCGGGATGAACTCGTCCGGGCCGATCGGGCCCAGCCCGGGATGGTGCCAGCGCACCAGGACTTCGACCTGCTCGACCCGATCGGTACGCAGGCAGATCTTGGGCTGGAAGCGCAAGGTCAGCTCGTTGTCGCCGATGGCCTGGCGCAGATCGCCGGTGAGCCGCAAGCGGCGCAGATGCTGTTCGTCCTGGCCCATGCGATACACGCTGGCGCCGACGGCGGCGGTGTTGTCGATCTGGCGTCGCGCGATGTCGGCGCGCCGCAGCAAGGTATCCGGGTCTTCGCCATGCTCGGGAATCAGGGCGATGCCGATGCTGGCTTCGAGCTGGATGCGCGCCTGCGGCAACGCCAGGGGGCGGCGCAGTTGCAGCAGCAGGCGCTGCGCGTCCTGCTGCACGGTGGAGGCGTCGGCCTGCGCCACCACCACCATGAATTCGTCGCTGCCCAGACGGCCCACCACATTGGGCGACTGCACGACCTCGGCCAGGCGGTGCCCCACTTCGACCAGCACCTGGTCGGCGAAGTCGTGGCCCAGGCTGTCGTTGAGCTCCTTGAAACGCTCCAGATCCAGGATCAACACCGCTGCAGTGCCGTCGGAGGCCACGGTCTGATCGACCACCTGCCGCAGCTGTTCCAATAGCCACAGCCGGTTGGGCAGACCGGTCAGCGCGTCGTGTCGCGCCTGGTGCAAAATGCGCTGTTCGCGGCTGGCGATCTGCTGCTGCATGCTCCCGAAGCTATGCGCCAGTTCGCCGAGTTCGCGACCGGCCGGCACCTGCACGGCGGTCTGGTAGTCGCCTTGCTGGATGCGCCGGGCGGCTTGCACCAGTTGCGCCACCGGTTTGCTGACACTGCGCGCCAGAAACACCGCCACGCCCAGCGCGGCGGCGGTGGCCAGCCCCGCCAACAGCAGGATCCGCAGTTTGAGCGCCTGATAGGGTGCCATGGCGCGGTCCAGCGACGCCTGCAGGACCACCTGCACATGGCGGTCTCCCTGCACCGGCTGCAGCTTCAGCAGATAACGCGACCGCTCCAGCGTCAGCGGCATGGCGAGGTCCGGGGCGATCTCGATGCTGCGCAGTTGCTGGGCGAAATCGCGACGCACTGCCGGCTCCATTGTCGAGGCCAGCACGCGCGGCGGCGATGCATCGTTGATGAAGGTGGCATCCAGGCCGGTGATGGTGCGGAAGTCCTGCACGATGACCTCGCCGGATTCGTTGCCGATGGCGATCCAGCCCACCGGGTTGGGCGCCAGCACCTGTACCACCGCCAGCCTTACCACCCGTCTGTCCAATGCCACCAGGCCCACCGCGCGCCCATCGCGTTGCGCCTGCAGCAGCAAGGTCTGTACCGCCCGCAGCTGCTCGGCCTGCGGCAGATCTTCCAGCCCGGTCAGGAACTGGCCATCGGGCGCCAGCAGCAAGGCCGTCGGTGCATCCATGCGCGCGGCGTGGTTACGCAGCGCCGATTGCATGGTGGGGACATCGCCGCTGGCCACCGCAGCGCGAAAACCAAAATCGTCGGCCAGTACCGAGGCCGATTGCAGCAATTGTTCGTCGCGACGCAGATTGACGCGCTGCCAGACCCGTTCGCCGATCAGCAGTTCTTCGCCCAGCTGCGCCTTGACGCTGCGCTCGGTCGCCATCTGCACCGCCACGAAAGTCAGTGCCTGGGTACCGAGCACCACCAGCACGACCAGGGCGGCGATTCGGGTATGCAGACGCATCGCCCTCATGGGCGCGCCTTCTTGGGATCGGCCGCGTTGCGGAACTTGTCCTGCAGCGCGCGCACGCGCGCATCCGGCGGCGCTGCCGCCGGTGCGGGCCCGGTGGTCTGCAACACCACCCGCTGCTGCAGCGGATCGCGACCGACCACCAGGGTTTCACTGGTCGCCGCTCCCTTGATGCGTGGATGCCATACCCGCAAAGTATAGCTGCCCGCCGGCGCGTCGATCTGCACGCGGCCATCGCTGCCGGTCTTGCCGAAGTACGGCGTATCCAGCACCACGATGTAGCCCAGCATCCAGTCGTGGATATTGCAGCCCACCGTCACCAGACCGGCTTGATCGAAGCGTACCGGCGCGGCGGTGCTGCCCTGGAACAGCGGCAGCTCGAAGCGTTTGGCGGGAGAGAACGAATAGACCTGATGGCGGATCTGATCGTTGTTGGGAAAGCGCACCGACGTGCCGGTGCGTACCGCCAGCACGGCAGGTACGAACTGCGAATTGACCTGATCCATCTGCACGGTCCTGCCGGCGCTGGCGGCGGCAGGACGTGCGGGCTCCAGGCTCACCACCGCATCGATCAGCACGCCATTGGCGTCGCTCACGCTGACAGCCACCGATGCAGCGGCTGCCGGCGCCGGGGCCGTCGCAACGCAGAACGCGAGCAGCCAGGCCGAACGTGACTGTATGAACCACCGTATCCGCATGCGCCCACCTCGTGCGATTCGGTAGCGGGCGCCAGGCGAGTCCGACGTCGCGCTAGCGATCAGACTGGGTTATCGGCCTGAGTGAACGCAAGCTTTAACCAAACGCAAGCACGCGTGCGTGCGCGAAATTGTGCCAGCGGTCATGCCCGGGGTGCAGGCGCGACCGCCGATCGCACACGCCTGCCGCATGGTTGGAACCAGCTGGCGGCGGTGCTCGCCAGCACGCCCCTGTCAAGCGGTCACTTCAGCTTGATTTCGCGCAGGCGCTCTTCCAGGAAGCCATGTGCGGTGATGGCCTCGGGGTAACGGCTGGGGTTGTCGGCGCTGGTGCACGAGGGCAGCACGTCGATCAGGAAATCCGGGTTGGGGTGCAGGAAGAACGGCACCGAATAGCGGGGCTTGCGCGCAGCTTCGCCCGGGGGATTGACCACGCGGTGGATCGTCGACGGATACACGTGGTTGGTGAGCCGCTGCAGCATGTCACCGATGTTGACCACGATGGTGTCGGCATCGGCGGTGAACGGCACCCACTCGCCATCGTTGGAGCGCACTTCCAGCCCGGCGGCGCTGGCACCGACCAGCAGGGTGATGAAGTTGATATCGCCATGCGCGCCGGCACGCACGTTGGGAATATCGTCACTGGTGATCGGCGGGTAGTGGATCGGGCGCAGGATCGAGTTGCCGTTGTTGGTCTTGTCCACGAAATAGTCCTGCGGCAGACCGATGTGCAGGGCCAGTGCCGAGAGCACGCGGGAGCCGAGCTGGTCCAGCTGCTGGTACAGCCGGTAGCCGCGTTCGCGGAAGCCGGGCACTTCTTCCGGCCACAGATTCGGAGCCATCACCTCGCGATACGGCGAATCGTCGGGAATCTCGCGGCCGATGTGCCAGAACTCCTTCAGATCGAAATGTTTGGAGTCCTTGGCGGTTTCCACCCCGAAAGCGGTGTAGCCGCGTGCGCCGCCGCTGCCGGGCACGTGATAGCGGCGCTTGACCTCTTCAGGCAGCGCAAAGAACGCCTTGAACACCTCGTAGGCCGCATCGATGTCGGCCTGCGCGATGCCGTGGTTGCGAATGCCGGCAAAGCCCCACTGCCGGTAGGCCGCACCGAGCTCGGCGACGAACGCCTCGCGGTCGCTGTCGAAACGGGTGATGTCCAGGGTCGGGATGCGCGCGCTCATACGGATGTCTGCAGTCGAAGTCGATGGGAAAGGCGCCTGCCGCTCAGGACAGCAGGCGATACAACAGGTAGAACGTCGCGGCCTTGGCCAGGACCACGCACACGCCGATGATCAGCGACTCACGCCGCGTCACGCACCGCGCCCGAAAGTCGGTCGAGCGTGTCCTGCATCAGCGCCGCATCGTCCGCTTCCACGGTCACCCGCACCACCGGCTCGGTCCCGGAAGGACGCAGGAAGGCGCGGCCGCGCCCCTGCACCGCCGCCTGCGCCTGCTGCAAGGCCTGCTGCACGCCGGGCGCTTCCACGATGGCCTTGGCCGCGCCGCCGTCCAGCCGCACGTTCACGGTCTTCTGCGGCACCTTGGTCAGGCCGCTCAAGGCCTCGCGCAGGCTACGGCCGTCGCGCGCCAGCGCTTCGAGTACCTGCAGCGCACTGACGATGCCGTCGCCGGTACTGGCGCGGTCCAGGCACAGCAGGTGGCCGGATGTTTCCCCGCCCAGCGTGCCGCCGCTTTCGACCAGTGCCTGATGGACATAGCGGTCGCCGACCTTGGCGCGCTGGAACGGGATCTGCAGCCGGGCCAGCGCCGGCTCCAGCCCGTAGTTGGTCATCAAGGTGCCGACCACCGTGCCGGTAAGCCGCCCGCTGGCATGCCACGAACGCGCCAGCACGTACAGCAGATCGTCGCCGTCCACCGGATTGCCCTGATCGTCTGCCATGAGCACGCGATCGCCGTCGCCGTCGAAGGCGATGCCCAGGTGCGCCCCGCTCTCGCGCACCTTGGCGGCGAGATTGTCGATATGCGTCGAGCCGACGCCATCGTTGATATTGAGACCGTCCGGTGCGGCACCGATCACCACCACCTCGGCACCCAACTCGCGGAACAGCATCGGTGCGATGTGATAGGTGGCGCCATGCGCGCAGTCCAGCACCATCTTCAGCCCATGCAGGGTGAAGCCGCGCGGCACACTGGCCTTGCAGAACTCGATATAGCGGCCGATTGCGTCGCGGGTACGGATCGCCTTGCCCAGACGCTCGGATTCCACGGTATGGAACGGTGCGTCCAGCGCCGCTTCGATCGCCGCTTCGGTGGCATCGTCGAGTTTCTCGCCATCTGCGGAGAAGAACTTGATGCCGTTGTCGTAATGCGGGTTGTGCGAGGCGCTGATCACCACGCCGGCATCGGCTCGCAGGGTGGTGGTCAGGAACGCGATCGCCGGGGTGGGCATCGGCCCGACCATCTGTACGTCGGCACCGGACGCGACCAACCCGGCTTCAAGCGCCGCTTCGAACATGTAGCCGGAAATGCGCGTGTCCTTGCCAATCAGCACCAGCGGTCGCTTGCTGCGGCCCTGGGTGAGCACACGGCCCAGCGCATTGCCCAGGCGCAACACGAAATCGGCCGAGATCACGCCCTGACCGACCCGGCCGCGAATGCCGTCGGTGCCGAAGTACTTACGGTTACTCATGATTGTTGTTATGCCTGATGGAGTAGTAGCAATCCCTGCCAAGACCGGCAGGACGATGACACCGTAGACGGCGTGCTAGGCGGCCGCCTCCTGCGGACGCGGCTGGCGCATCATCATCGCGGTCAGCTCGGCCAGGCGATCGCGCATGTCGCGACGGTCGCAGATCTGATCGATGGCGCCATGCTCCAGCAGGAACTCCGAGCGCTGAAAGCCTTCCGGCAAGGTCTCACGCACGGTCTGCTCGATCACGCGCGGGCCGGCAAAGCCGATCAGCGCATGCGGCTCGGCGATGTTGATATCGCCCAGCATGGCGAAGGACGCGGAAACGCCGCCGGTGGTGGGATGGGTCAGCACCGAGATGTACGGCAGGCCGGCTTCGCGCAGGCGGCCAAGCGCTGCGGAGGTCTTGGCCATCTGCATCAGCGAGAACAGGCCTTCCTGCATGCGCGCGCCGCCGCTGGCGGAAAAGCACACGAACGGGCAGCCCACTTCCAGTGCCACTTCGGCCGCACGCGCAAAGCGTTCGCCGACCACCGAGCCCATCGAGCCGCCCATGAAGGCGAAGTCGAACGCGGCAGCGACCAGCGGATTGCCCTTGAGGGTGCCACGCATGGCGATCAGCGCGTCGTATTCGCCGCTGGCCTTCTGGGTGGCCTTGATGCGCTCGCCGTAGCGCTTCTGGTCCTTGAACTTGAGCACATCGACCGGGCCGAGCTGGGCGGCGATCTCGGTCATCGGCGCGTCGACGTCGAACAGCGCGTTCAGACGCACACGGGCGCGAATGGCCATGTGGTGGTCGCATTTCGGACACACCTCGAGGTTCTCCTCGAGTTCCGGCCCGTACAGGGCGCTGCCGCAGTTGCTGCACTTCTCCCACAGGCCCTCGGGGACGCTGCGCTTCTTGGCCGGGGTATTTTCGGTGCGGATGCCGGAGGGCATCAATTTGCTGAGCCAGCTCATGCGTGTGTGACGATCCATGCAGGGCGGCCCCGAGGGCCGCAGAGGGGCGACAGTCTAACGCGCCGCGGGAATGCCAAGGTAGCGGACGTCATGAATGCAGGATCTGGGGCGTGTCAACCCTTATCGGCCCGGGGTGGCCTGACGTTGCGGAATGCTGGCAGCTGGTTGATTGCAGGTTGCTTCGACGCGCCGTCGATCCGGCGCATTCGATTGAATGCGCGAGGCTTCGCCCGCACCCTCATCCGCCCCTGCGGGGCAACTTCTCCCGACGGGAGAAGGGAGCGAAAGCCCTCTCCCTCCGGGAGAGAGGTTGGGGTGAGGGTACGGGCGAAGCACAGGCATCCACGCTGGAGTCGATTTGGCCTGGCGTTAACGTCGATCCAGCGCCTGGCGCAGCGGCGCCAGGAAGGCCTCCGCACGTTCGCGGGTACTGCGCACATCGCCCGCCTCGGCCAATGCGGCGACCAGCGCGCTGCCGACCACCACGCCGTCGGCATCGACCGCCATCGCGGCTGCGCTGGCGGCGTCGTTGATGCCGAAGCCCGCGACCACCGGAGCTCCGGCGCGTTGGCGCAGCTGGCGCAGGCGGTCGCTGGCGGCCTGGGTGTCGAGCCGGTCCGAGGCGCCGGTGACGCCGGCGAAACTCACGTAGTACAGGTAGCCCTGCGCGGTACTGCACAGCATGTCCAGGCGCGGCTCGCTGGTGGTGGGCGATGCCAGTGCGATCAGCGCCAGGCCGACCTCACCGAAGATGGCACGGGTCTCGTCCGCCTCTTCCGGCGGCAGATCGACCAGCAGCACGCCGTCCACGCCAGCGGCGATCGCAGCCTCGGCGAAGCGCCGGGTGCCGTGGATTTCGATCGGATTGAGGTAGCCCATCAATACCACCGGGGTGTCGGCATCCTCGCGACGGAACTCGTGTACCGCCTCCAGCACGTAAGCCAGGCCGGCGCCGCGGCCCAGCGCGCGCTCGGAGCTGCGCTGGATGGTGGGGCCGTCGGCCATGGGATCGGAGAACGGCACACCCAGCTCGATGACGTCGGCACCGGCTCGCACCAGCGCGTGCATCACCGGCACGGTGGCCTCCAGCGAGGGATCGCCGGCGGTGATGAAGGGAATCAGTGCCTTGCGACCGTTGTCGCGCAGCTCGGCGAAGCGGGAATCGATACGACGCATGAAATCACCCGAACAAGGGAGGAAAGCCGCCACGCAATCTCAGGTGGCAAAGAAGTAACGCATCAGCGCAAAACACAGTGCAAACAGGTAGCCGTAGGAGAAGCGATCGATGCGGAACACCGGGTCGCCACGACGCGCACGCCATGCCCCAAGCACAGCCATCAGCCCACCGGCGACCAACGGCGCGATCACCACCGCTGCCAGTCGCGCACCGTGGGTGGCGGTGAGGTGCTGCGGCAGCAACCAGAGACTGACGCCGCCAAGCAGCGCACCCAGGACCGCATAGCCGACCGCCGCCAGCGCTGGCGATGGCCTGCGCTCGAACGATTCGGCGACCGAGTGCAGACCAAGTTCGATCAGCAGTTCGGCCAGGGCCTGCAGCAGCACCTCGGCCACCAACTGGACAATCCCTTCGAGCATCGCTGCGTCCCTGTCGTCCAAACAAAGCGATAACCACAAGCACCTTAAAGAGCGATACCCTCGCGCGCGGCAATGGTGTGCACATCCTTGTCACCACGGCCGGACAGGTTGCACAACACCAGCGCGTCCTTGGGCAGCTCGCGCGCCAGCTTGATCGACTGCGCCACCGCGTGGCTGGATTCGAGCGCGGCCAGGATGCCCTCGGTATGCGCCAGCAGATGGAAGGCGGCCATCGCTTCGTCGTCGGTGATGCCTTGGTACACCGCGCGACCGCTGTCGGACAGGAAGGAGTGCTCCGGGCCCACGCCGGGGTAATCCAGGCCGGCGGAGATCGAGTGGGTTTCGATGATCTGGCCGTCGTCGTCGCAGATCACGTAGGTCCGGTTGCCGTGCAGCACGCCGGGGCGCCCTGCCGCGATCGACGCCGCATGGCGACCGGTGGCGATACCGTCGCCCGCCGCCTCGGCGCCGTAGATCTTGACGCCCGGATCATTGAGAAAGGCATGGAACAGGCCGATGGCATTGCTGCCACCACCTACGCAGGCGCTGATCGCATCCGGTAGCCGGCCGTAGTCCTGCAGCATCTGTTCGCGCGCTTCGCGGCCGACGATGGCATTGAAATCGCGCACCATGCGTGGATACGGGTCCGGGCCGGCAACGGTGCCGATGATGTAGAAGGTGTTGTGTACATTGGTGACCCAGTCGCGCATGGCCTCGTTGAGCGCGTCCTTGAGCGTGGCCGAACCGGACGTCACCGGAATCACCGTCGCGCCCAGCAGCTTCATGCGGTAGACGTTGATCTTCTGCCGCTCGATGTCGGTGGCGCCCATGTAGACCACGCACTCCAGCCCCAGCCGCGCGGCCACCGTGGCACTGGCGACTCCATGCTGGCCGGCGCCGGTCTCGGCGATGATGCGGGTCTTGCCCATGCGGCTGGCCAGCAGCGCCTGGCCGATGGTGTTGTTGATCTTGTGCGCGCCGGTATGGTTCAGGTCCTCGCGCTTGAGCAGGATCTGCGCGCCACCCACCTCGCGGCTGAGCCGCTCGGCGTGATAGATCGGGCTGGGGCGGCCCACGTAATGCTTGAGATCCTTGTCGTACGCGGCGATGAACGCCGGATCCTGGCGTGCCTGGTCGTAGGCCGCAGCCAGTTCCTGCAACGGACCGATCAGGGTCTCGGCGACGAAACGGCCGCCGAACTTGCCGAAATGGCCGGCAGCGTCCGGATAGGCGTAAAAGTCACTGATGGGCTGGGCCGACATGGGAATCCTCTGCAGCGATGCGACGTATGCGAGGCTGTCACTGTATCGCACGACGGCCAGGCGATAAATCGATAAGATTGCTGCGACCTGTGATATGGACTCACACATGACCCTCTCGCTTCCGCCGTTGGCTGCACTGCGCGCGTTCGAGGCGGCGGCCCGCCTGCAGAGCGTCAGCCGGGCCGCACAGGAGTTGCACGTGACCCATGGCGCCATCAGCCGCCATGTGCGTTCGCTGGAACAGGCGCTGGGCACGGCCTTGTTCGCGCGCCAGGGCCGTGGCCTGGTGCTCACCGTCGCCGGGGCACGCCTGCGCGACGCCACCGGCGAAGGCTTCGCCCTGATCGGCGACACCTGGGCGGCGCTGCGACGCCCGGCCAGCGAAACACCACTGGTGTTGGGATGTTCGGGCAGCCTGCTGGCGCGCTGGGTCATCCCACGCCTGGGTCGGCTGCAGCACGATCTGCCGGAGCTGCGCCTGCACCTGTCGGCCAGCGAGCAACCGCCCGGCCCGGATCTGCACGGCCTGGATGTCGCCCTGCTGCTGGAATCGCCGCCATGGCCGGGCGAATGGCAGGTGTACGAACTCGGCGCGGAGTGGATCGGCCCAGTGCTGAGCCCGCAGCTGGCAGCGGCCCTGCAGCTGGATGGCGGCGCTCCCACCGCCTTGCGCGACCACGCGGTCCTGCACACCCGCTCGCGCCCGCAGGCGTGGCCGGAGTGGGCGCAGGCACACGGCATGGCGCCACAGGCATTACGCCTGGGCACCGAATTCGAGCACCTGGTCTATCTGCTGGAAGCCTCGGCCGCCGGCCTAGGCATCGCGATCGCGCCACAGCCGCTGGTGGCCGCGGATCTGGCGGCCGGGCGCCTGCTGGCTCCGTGGGGATTCACCCCGACCAAGGGGCGTTGGGTGCTCTGTGCCGCAAGACGCAATCCGGACCCGCGCATCGCGCGACTGGCCGACTGGCTACGCAACGCACTCGCCGAGGATCAGCACACATCACCGGGAACCTGAGCGGCCGTCGACGTCATCAGCCAACGGCGTCCAACGCCTTGCGATTCCCGAGTCCCGAGTCCCACTCACCCCAACTCGTGACAGTCGGCGCGGCGCACTTCCTCGACGAACTTACGCATCTTGTGCCCATCCTTGATGCCGGGCGCCAGTTCCACGCCGCTGGACACGTCCACGCCCCACGGCAAGGTGGCGATGATGGCATCGAACACGTTGTCGGCATTGATACCGCCGGCCAGCAGAAACGGGCGGTGCAAACCGGTCGGCAGACGCGACCAATCGAAGGTCTTGCCGGTGCCGCCGCCGGCGCCGGGCGCATGGCTGTCGAACAGGAAACCGGCGGTGTTGGGATAGGCCAGCTGCAAGGTGCGCGCATTGGCGTCTTCGCCGTTCATGCCGCCGCCCATCGGCACCGCCTTGAGATATGGAAGGTTGAAACTCCGGCAGAACGCATCGTCTTCTTCGCCGTGGAATTGCAGCAGGGTGGGACGCACGGTGCGCACCACCTCGCGGACTTCTTCCTTGGAATTATTGCGGAACAAGGCCACCACATCGACCATCGGCGCAGTGGCCTGGCGCATCGCCCTTGCCTCGGCCGGCGCCACGCGACGCGGACTGCCATGCGCGAAGATGAAACCTACCGCGTCCACACCCAGCTCCCCGGCCAGTCGGATATCGCCGGCGCGGGTCATGCCACAAAACTTGATACGGGTGCGGTACAGCGATCGATTCATTGGGTCACCTCGGCAGGCAGATGCCACTCTGCAGGATACAGAGGCCCGATAAACACCAGACCTTGTGGCGGCGCTGTCGGCCCGGCCACCGTGCGGTCGCGTCCGGCGAGCAGCGTCGCGATCCAGTCGGCTGGCTGCTCGCCGGACCCGACCAGGATCAGCGAACCCACAATATTCCGCACCATGTGATGAAGGAATGCATTGGCCTGGACCTGCACTTCCACCACCTCGCCATCGCGCCGCACGCTGATCGCCTGCAGATTGCGGCGCGCATGCAACGCCTGGCATTGCACGCTGCGGAACGCACTGAAGTCGTTCTCGCCCAGCAATGCCTGCGCGGCCACATGCATGACCTCGGCATCGAGTGGACGACGCTCCCAACTCAGGGTCTGCCGATGCAGGGCCGGACGGATCTGACGATTCAGCAGACGGTAGCGGTAACGCCGCGCGCGCGCGGAAAACCGCGCATGGAAATCGTCGGCGGCCGGCACGCACCAGCGCACCGCGATCGATGCGGGTAGCCGCGCAGTGGTGCCCAGCATCCAGCCACGCGGCTCGCGCCGCGCATCGCTGTCGAAGTGCACCACCTGGCATTGCCCATGCACGCCGGCATCGGTGCGGCCAGCGCAGACCACCTGGATCGGCGCAGCGGCCACCGACGACAGCGCTGCCTGCAGGCTGGCCTGAACGCTGGGCCCGCCATGCTCGCCCAGCTGTTGCCAGCCCTGGAATTCGCTGCCGTCATACTCCACGCCCAGCGCGTAACGCATCGGTACCTGCCTGTTGGTTGAATCGATGGAACCGCTGCAGGTGCGGCAGTACGGCGCACAGGCCGTACCGGTTCACAGCGTTGGCACGTGCCGGGCCGAGCGCACCGGAGTGCATCCTGCGGCGATGCCCGAGTTGGCGCATGCCGGCCGAACGCTCCCACGATGCACGCCTAGGCGGCCGGGCGCTCGGACCAGACGGCCAGTACGCTGCCGCCCGGCTCGCGGAAATGAAACCGGCTGCCGCCGGGGAAACCGAATACCGGTTTGACGATCTCGCCGCCGGCCGCGCGCACGCGCTCGAGCATCGGTGCCAGATCGTCGGCATACAGCACCACCAGCGGGCCGCCCTCCTCCGGAGCCGCGACCGCAGTGCGGTAGAACCCGCCGTCCAGGCGGCCGTCGTTGAACGCCAGATAGTCCGGACCATACGCCTGGAACTGCCAGCCGAAGACGCGTTCGAAGAAGGCGCGGCTGGCGTCCGGGTCGATGGAGGCGAATTCCACGTAGTCGATCCGGCGTTCGCGCGTGGCCAGGCTGTCCATGGCCGGGCTCATGCCAGGCGCTCCAGCAATTGCGCCGCTTCGGCGCGGGTGGCGTCGTCGCCGCTGGCAGCCACTTCCAGCAGCAGGCCGCGTGCGGTGTCCCTGTCGCCCAGGTCCATATAGGCCACGGCCAGTTCCAGGCGATCGCGGCCGGCAGAGGCGAAGTGCCGATCCGCGGCAGGGTTCGGCGCGGCGACCGCAACGGCAGGCGCCGATTCGATCTCCAGCCGCTCCTCCGGGGCCTGTGCCTGCGGGAGTGGCTCCGGATCCATGCGCTGCTGTTGGTCGCCCGACACGACGGGCGTGGCCCCGGGTTCGGCGATGCCGGGATGCGCAGCGTCGGGCTGCGCCGGATGCACAGCGGCCCGATGGCCTGCAGGCTCGGATGCGATCGGAGGGGCCGTCGGAGTGGCACGCAACGCACGCCACTCGTCGCTGTTCACCGTGACCGGTGCAGCCAGCGGGTCGGCCGCCTGCGGCTCGCGGCGCAACACGTCCGACAGCGCAGGCTGCGCCTCGTGCGCGCGCTCGTCTTCACGCAGATCGGCCTGTTCGAACTCGGTCTCGTGCACCACGTCGCGTTCGCTGGGCACGGTGGCCTGGCGGTCATCCGGTGCGGCACCCGTGCCGGCAGGAGCAACGGGAGGCATGAAGTCGAACTGGCGACGCGGCAGCGGCGGCAACGGCGAAGGCTTGCGCCGCTGCGCGGCCAGCCACGCGACGACCGCCGCCACGATCAGCACCAGCCCGCCGATCAGCCACATCGGAACACCGCCACCCTGCGCAGCGGCTTGCGGCGCGGCGGCCAGGCGCTTCTGCGCGGCGGCCAGGTCGGTGTCCTTCATGGCGATCAAGGCTTGCTGTTGCTGCTTGAGCTTTTCCAGATCGGCGACGCGTGCGCGCAGATCCTGCAATTCGGCATCGCGGGTGGCGATGTCTTCCTTGGCCTGTTGCAACTGTTGGTTGGCCGCCATCTCGCCCTCGCCTTCGGCACTGGTGCCGGACGTGGCGCCGGCCTGATTGGTCTGACTCGCCACTGCCGGGGCGATTTCGAGCCGCGCACCGCTGCCGGCCGCGGCGGCTGCCGGTGTGGCAGGCGCAGGCACCGCTGCCGCGGCACCAGCCTCGGCCGGCTGCGGAATCGCCGACCGCGCCTGCCGCCATTGGGCCGCCTGCTCGCGCACCATCACTGCCGCTTCGGCGGCACCCACCTGGGCCAGCGCGTCCTCCTGCGGGGTGCGCAATACCGCGCCCTGCTTGAGGCGGTTGATGTTGCCGTTGATGAAGGCATCCGGATTGGTGCGCAGCAAGGCCAGCATGGTCTGATCCAGCGAATGCCCGCTGGAGCGCGCGACCGTCGCTGCGATCTCCGACAAGGTCTGCCCCGCGCGCACCGCCGGCAGCGCATCGCCGGCTTGCGTGGCCGCCGCGGCGCCGGCAGCCGGACGGGCGGACGACGCGGCCGTGCCCGAACCCCGCCCCTCACGCGCACCTGCGGGCGCAGCGGCGGGTTCTCGTGTAATCGTGTTGCTGGCGCCGGCGCGCGGCGCGTCGATGGCCGGCTCGGCAATGGCGGCCGCGGTGTTGGGTGCATCGACCAACGCGGAGTACTCGCGCACCAGCCGGCCCTGATTCCATTCCACCTCGATCAGGAAGTTGATCGCCGGCTGCTCCACCGGCTGGCTGCTGGTCACGCGGATCACCGCGCGCCCGCGTACATCCTGCGCGAACTGGAACTGCAGGTTGCTCACCAGGCCTTGCGGCCGTTCCAGACCGACGCGCGCGAACGTGGTGGCCGAAGCCAGGGCCACGCGCGCGTTGTCGAGTTCGCCCGGCTCGTTGGAGATGACCGGGATCTCGGCCACCAACGGCTGCCCGGGTCGGGACAGCACCCGGATATCGCCCAGCCCCAATGCCATGGCTGCGCCGCTGCAGGCCAGCAGCAGCAACGCGCCCAGTGCTTGTGTCGGACGCATCGCGCCCCTGCCCCTCTGTTTCATGGGCATCAATATAGCCGCTGAATGAGCGAAAGTCGTTCGTCACCAGGCGTGACTGTGCTGACCGTGTCGCAATGTGGCATCCATGCACACGCACGGGCCCTCCGGGCGGCTCGAACGACAACGCGTCGGCGGCGCCGGACCTCGAGCGCGCCATCGCCATGGTGCTATGGGCAGCGCGAATGCACGCGCGCGAGTGGCCATGCGCGCGGCCTTGGAACTCAGGCATCCGATGCCCGAGGGCTCGACCTGGCATGTGCCGCAGCTTGCGTGGGGAGGCGCGATGCGGCCTCGAAGGAGAGGCCACATCGCGCAGGCCGGTCCCGCCTGACCGAGGGCCTAGCCCTCCTGCGCGACCAGTTCGGCCAATTGCACCGCGTTGAGCGCAGCGCCCTTGCGGATGTTGTCGGCCACGATCCACAGGTTCAGGCCGCGCGGATGCGAGAAGTCTTCGCGGATGCGGCCGACGAACACCGCGTCCTTGCCGGAGGCATGCGTGACCGGCGTCGGGTAGCCGCCAGGCTTGCGCTCGTCCACCACTTCCACGCCCGGCGATGCTTCCAGCAGCGCGCGTGCCGCTTCCACGGTGATCTTGTCGCGGGTCTCGATCGCCACGGCTTCGGAGTGACCGTAGAACACCGGCACGCGCACCGCGGTGGGGTTCACCTGAATGCTGTCGTCGCCGAGGATCTTGCGGGTTTCCCACACCAGCTTCATCTCTTCCTTGGTGTAGCCGTTGTCCTGGAAGTCGTCGATATGCGGGATCAGGTTGAAGGCGATCTGCACCGGGAAGCGCTGCGGGTCGATGTCCTGGAAGCTCAACAGCTCGCTGGTCTGCTTGCCCAGTTCTTCCATCGCCGAACGCCCACCGCCGGACACCGACTGGTAGGTCGCTACGTTGATGCGCTCGATGCCGTATTGGCGGTGGATCGGGCCCAGTGCCACCAGCATCTGCATGGTCGAGCAATTGGGGTTGGCGACGATGCCGCGCGGACGCTGCTTGAGCGCTTCCGGGTTGACTTCGGACACCACCAGCGGCACGTCGTCGTCGTAACGGAAGGCCGAGGAGTTGTCGATCACCACCGCACCGGCCGCGGCGAACTTGGGGCCGTATTCCTTGGACACGCTGCCGCCGGCAGAGAACAGCGCGATGTCCACGCCACTGGGGTCGAACTCGGCCAGATCCAGCACATCGACCTTGCCGCCGTTGAAGTCGACCTGCCCGCCCGCCGAGCGCGAGGACGCCAGCGCGTACAGGGTGGCGACCGGGAACTGGCGCTCGGCCAGGATGCTCAGCATGGTCTCGCCGACAGCGCCGGTGGCGCCCACGACCGCGACGTTGAAACGACGGTTTTCGTTGCTCATGAGATTGTCTTTATCGAAGAAGGAAAGAGAAAGAGCACTGCGGGCTGGGTTCGGGGAACCTCCAACACTGGCCGCGGAGGTTCCCTATCGTTTGGTCGAGTCGGTTTTGCTCGCGCCCACGCTCGCGCCGCCGCGTTTGGCAGCTGCAATCGCGTCGGCATTGAGCGCGCTCGGCGGATGGCCGGCATTGGGGCCTTTGCCCAACGCGGCCATCAGGTTGTCCACGGCCAGCTGCACCATCGCGCGGCGCGTGGCCAGGCTGGCGCTGCCGATATGCGGAGTGAGCACCACGTTGCGCAGCGCCAGCAGTTCCGGACGCACGGCGGGCTCACCCTCGTAGACGTCCAGGCCGGCACCGGCCAGGCGCCCGTTGGCCAACGCATCGGCCAGCGCGCACTCGTCGACCAGACCGCCACGGGCGATGTTCACCAGCGTGGCGGTGGCGCGCATCTTGCCCAACGCGGCCGCGTCGATGATGTGGTGCGACTCCTTCGTATACGGCAGCACCAGCACCAGATGATCGGACTGCGCCAGCAAGGTCTCGAAATCCACGTACTGCGCGCCCAGCGCCTGTTCGGTGGCGGCCGGCAATTGGCTGCGGTTGTGATAGAGCACGCGCATGCCAAAGCCGTGTGCGCCGCGCCGCGCGATGCCCTGCCCGATCCGGCCCATGCCCAGGATGCCGAGCGTGCTGCCGTGGATGTCGGCGCCGAGCATGGTCTTGAACGACCACTGCCCCCACTGCCCGTCGCGCAACCAGCGCTCGGATTCGGTGATGCGGCGGGCGGTGGCCATCAGCAGCGCGAAGCCGAGATCGGCCGTGGTTTCGGTGAGCACGTCGGGCGTGTTGCTGGCCAGGATGCCGGCCGCGCTCAAGGCGTCGATATCGAGATTGTTGTAGCCCACGCCGACATTGGCGATGGCGCGCAGCTGCGGCGCCGCCGCGATTTCGGCCGTGCCGATGCGTTCGTTGAGCGTGACCAGGGCGCCGTCCAGCGGTGCCAGTTGCGCGGCCAGCTCGGCCGGCGAATACGCGCTGACGCGCTCGGTGGTGGTCAGCTCGAAATGTTCGCCCAGCTGCGCGACGACATCGTCGAACAGCGGCTGGCTGACCCACACCTTGGCGCGCTGCGCGTCAGACATCGACCTGACCGGGAATGCGCGGCGCCACCTCGCCGACGTCGCCGCATTGCGCGCGGTGCCGCAATGCCTGATCCATCAGCACCAGCGCCATCATCGCCTCGGCGATCGGGGTGGCGCGAATTCCGACGCAGGGATCGTGTCGGCCGGTGGTGATCACATCGACCATACGGCCATCGGCATCCACCGTGGCGCCGGGCAAGCGCAGGCTGGAGGTGGGCTTGAGCACCATCGAGGCGGTGATCGCCTGGCCGGTGGAGATACCGCCGAGGATGCCGCCGGCATGGTTGCTCAGAAAGCCTTCCGGCGTGATCAGATCGCGGTGTTCGGTGCCCTTTTGCGCGGCACTGGCAAAACCGTCGCCGATCTCCACGCCCTTGACCGCATTGATACTCATCAGGGCGGCGGCCAGTTCGGCATCGAGCTTGCCGTAGATCGGCTCGCCCCAGCCCGGCGGCACGCCGCCGGCCACCACGTCCACGCGCGCGCCCACCGAGTCGCCGGACTTGCGCAGTGCGTCCATGTAGCTTTCCAGCTCCGGCACCTGCGCGGCATGCGGCCAGAAGAACGGGTTGTCCTCCACCGCGCCCCAGTCGAAACCGGTCGGACGGATCTCGCCCAGCTGCGACAGGAAGCCGCGCACCAGCACGCCGTAACGCTGCCGGAGCCACTTCTTGGCGATGACGCCGGCAGCGACGCGCATGGTGGTCTCGCGTGCCGACGAGCGCCCGCCGCCGCGCGGATCGCGAATGCCGTATTTCTGCCAGTAGCTGTAGTCCGCATGGCCGGGGCGGAACTGCTGGGCGATGTTGGTGTAGTCCTTGCTGCGCTGGTCGGTATTGCGGATCAGCAGCCCGATCGGCGTGCCGGTGGTGCGGCCTTCATAGACGCCGGAGAGGATCTCGATCTCGTCCGCTTCGCGGCGGGCGGACGTATGCCGGCTCCTGCCGGTGGCACGCCGCTGCAGATCGAGGGCGAATTCTTCCGGCGCCAGCTCCAGGCCCGGGGGGCAGCCATCGACCACACAGCCGATCGCCGGCCCGTGCGACTCGCCGAAGGTGGTGACGGTGAACAGCTTGCCGAACGAATTGGCACTCATGCGCGCAGACTCATCGCTGCGCAGCCAGCTCGCTGATGCGCGCATGGTGGGCGATCAGCTCACGGCATTCCACCGCGAAGATCCCCATCTGCCCGACCTTGAACTCGACCCAGGCCAGATCCACTTCCGGCAGCAGCTTGATCAGATGCTGTTCGGATTCGCCGACCTCGCAGATCAACAGGCCGTCTTCGCTCAGGTGCTGCGGCGCATCGCGCAGGATCTTCAGCACCAGATCCAGACCATCGTCGCCGGCACGCAGGCCGAGTTCGGGCTCGTAGGAGTATTCCTGCGGCAGCGCATCGGTTTCGTCGTTGGTGACGTACGGCGGGTTGGTCACGATCAGGTCGTACTGGCGGCCAGCCAGGCCGGTGAACAGATCCGACTTGAGCAGGGTGACGTTGTCGGCATGCAGGCGCGCCTTGTTCTCGGCGGCCAGCGCCAGCGCATCGTCGCTGATGTCCACACCGTCCACGTCCCAGTGCGGGTTGTAGTGGCCCATCGCAATGGCGATGCAACCCGAGCCGGTGCACAGGTCCAGCGCGCGGGTCACCTCGCGCCCGCCCAGCCACGGCTCGAAGCCGGCTTCGATCAGCTCGGCGATCGGCGAGCGCGGCACCAGCGCGCGCGCATCGCTCTTGAAACTCAGGCCGGCGAACCAGGCCTCGCCGGTGAGATAGGCCGCCGGCACGCGCTCGGTGATACGGCGCTCGAACAAGCCCAGCACCCGCTCCTTTTCCGCCCGCAGCAACCGTGCCTGGCCATACGCCGGGCCCAGATCGTGCGGCAGGTGCAGGCTGTGCAGCACCAGTTGGGTGGCCTCGTCCAGCGCATTGTCGTAGCTGTGGCCGAAGGTCAGACCGGCTTCGTTGAAACGGCTGGTGCCGTAGCGGATCAGGTCGATGATGGTGTGCAGTTCGTCGGCCGCGGCGGCAGTCATGGCAACAACTAAAGAGGAATCGGCCCCCGATTATAGAGGCCGGATCGGTATCATGAGCGTCCGTTGCACTGGAAACCGCCATGTTCAATCGCAATACCGGCATCGTGCTGCTGGTGGCGCTGGCCGCCGGCCTGGGGCTGTTGCTGGGGCAGAAGTTCCTCGGTGGGACGCCCAGTTCGCCGTGGCCGCCTACCAAGACCATCACCTTTTATCCGCAGCCGCGCCCGCTGCCGCAATTCAGCCTACGCCAGTCCGATGGCACCCAGCTCGTTCCCGGCGAACTGAAGGGCCACTGGACCCTGGTGTTCCTGGGCTTCACCTTCTGCCCGGATGTCTGCCCGACCACCCTGACCGATCTGGCCGTGGCACAACAGCAGTGGCAAAGCATTCCCGATGGCTTGCGCCCGCGTGTGCTGTTCGTTTCGGTGGATCCGCAGCGCGACCCACCGAAGCGACTGGGCGAATACGCGCACGCCTTCCACAAGGACACGCTGGCCGCCACCGCCGACGTACCGGCGCTTGAGCGCTTCGCCACCGCATTGGGCTTCGTGTTCCAGAAGGTGCCGGGCAAGAACTTCGATCAGAACCCCAACGACTACAGCATGGATCACTCGGCCGGCATCGCCGTACTCGACCCGCAGGGCCGCCTGGCCGGCCTGATCCGCCCCCCGCTGGACCCCAAGGCGATTGCCGCCGACCTCCAACAGCTGACCAAGGTAACCGCTCCGTGAGTCTTGTCACTTCCCTGACCTACGTGCTGCCGCACCGGTTGCTGTCCTCGCTGGCGCGCGCGCTGGCCTACTCCGATACGCCCTCCACCAAGCAGTGGTTGATCGACACGGTCACGCGCAAGTTCGGCGTGGATCTGAGCGAAGCGCAGGAGCCGGACCCGCGCGCCTACCCCACCTTCAACGCGTTTTTCACCCGCGCCCTGAAGCCCGGCGCACGCGTGCCCGACGCCGACCCGACCGCCTTGCTGATGCCGGCAGACGGCCGTATCAGCCAGCTCGGGCCGATCGAGAACGGCCGCATTTTCCAGGCCAAGGGGCAGTCGTTCACTGCCGCCGAATTGCTCGGCGACGAAACCGCGGCAGCGCCGTTCCGTGACGGCTCGTTCGCCACCGTGTACCTGTCGCCCAAGGACTACCACCGCGTGCATATGCCGTGGACCGGCACCCTGCGCGAAACCGTGCATGTGCCCGGCCGCCTGTTCAGCGTTGGCCCGGATGCGGTACGCAAGGTGCCACGCCTGTTCGCGCGCAACGAGCGCCTGGTCTGCCATTTCGACACCGACTTCGGCCCGATGGCCTCGGTGATGGTCGGCGCGCTGCTGGTCTCGGGTGTGGAGACGGTGTGGAGCGGCGAGGAGATTCCGCGCTATGGCGATCGCATCACGCGCAAGGATTACCGCGGCAAGGGCATCGTGCTGGAGAAGTTTGCGGAGATGGCACGTTTCAACTACGGCTCCACGGTCATTGTGCTGCTGCCGCCAGCTGTCGCCACGCTCGATGCCGGACTCGCCGCCGAAACGGCCGTCCGCCTTGGCCAGGCACTTGCACACCGGCAACGCGTCTAGCGAAGTCCTCGCTGGTAGCGGACCCCGGCCGCGACCAGGCATTGCCGACGATGCGTCGTACATCCCGGCGCGCAGTCGGCGTCGTGCATTCGCGCGCGGCCGTCGTCACAGGACTCCACCAGCATGGCACCGCCGGCGCACGGTTCAGCGATCGCAACCGGCCAGCTTGATGCTTTGCCCCGGCTTGAGCGCGTACGCCGGCGCCTTCAGGCCATTGGCCTTGGCCAGCTGCTTGATCTCGCACTGGTACTTCTGCGCCACGCGGCCCAGCGTGTCGCCCTTGGCGATGGTGTAGCTGCGCGCCTGCTTGGCCTTGGGCTTGGCGACCGCCGGCTCGCCGGTGGCCACTGTCGTCGGTACGCCGGCCATCGGACTCACGTCACCCACCGCCACGCTGGGCGTGTATTCGATAGCGCTGCTGCTACGGACAATCGCGCTATTGAGGTCGGCGGTAATCAAAGTGCGCGCCAGATCCGCGCGCGGGCCGCTCACGCAGTAGCGCGTGTACAGGCTGGCGATGCGGTTGGTGGCATTGATGACGGTACCGGCGGGCATCCAGCCATCGGGCTCGTAGCGCGGGTTGAGATTGCGCAGCGCGCGCATGTAGCCATCGCGCGTACCCATGCTGCCCAGGCAGATGGTGAGCTCATAGATGGTGGTCGACTTGGCCAGCTTGATCGTGGCCGGCTGCGCGTCGAGCTTGGCGAAGTCCACGCCGTACTGGCGCGGGTGCAGGAAGATCCATGCCGCGGCGATCACCATCGGCACGTAATCCTTGGTTTCGGCCGGGAACTGGTTGTAGACGTCCTGTTCCCAGAACCCGCGCCCACCGGATTGCGCGAACACACGCGCCGCGCGGCCTTCGCCACCGTTGTAGGCCGCCAGCGCCAGCTCGATGCTGCGATTGAGCCCGGCCATGCGTTCGTTGAGGTAGGCGGCGCTGGCCTCGGCGGCGCTGCGCGCATCGAAACGCGTGTCGAAACCGGTGCCGTCCGGGCCCAGCCCGAAACGCCGACCGGTGGCCGGCATGAACTGCATCAGCCCGGCGGCACCGGCGCGCGAGTTGGCGTGCACCTTGCCGTTGGACTCCTTGGCCATGATGCCGAACAGTAGCGCCTCGGGCAGGCCGCGCTTCTGCCATTCCGGCCACATCACCCCGCGCAGGTTGCTGTAGTTCTCGTAGCTGGTCATCAGCGCCGGCCGCATGTCGGTCAGCCAGCGACGGATACCGGCCTGCACCGCCGGGTTGTACTGCACCATCCGGTCGAACTCGTGGCGCCGGTCGTTGAGCAGCGAGGCGGCGCGCGCAGCTTCGGGCACCCCGTTGGCAGCCGGGCCGAGATGGTCCGGATCGGCCTGCAGCAGGGTGTCATCGTCTTCCGGATCTTCCGCTGCCGGCGCTTCGGCATCGGCACGTGCCTTGAGCAGGCGCTTGTAGGTCGCCAGCTGATTGGAGACCAGGCAACCGCGCTGCTTGATGCAGGCATCGATCACGTCCTCCATGTCTTCCAGCGCGGCGTCGCCTTCGGCAGTGCCCTTGGGATCGGAGTTGTTGACCAGCACCAGGGCGTCGCGGTAGCGCTTCTCGGCGGCGGCCATCCGCGCATCCAGCGCGGCGACCTTCTCGGTATCGCGCCTGGACAGGGCCTGGGCGGTGGGAGCGAGGGACAACAGCGCCAGCACGGCCAGCACAGGCCATGGGCGCAAACCAGAATGAGCGAGCGGCATCGTCGGCAGTACAGCGGAAAGGCAGGCAGGGTAGCCGCCGGGGCGACACCGGGGCAAGGCGGCGCGCCCGCCAGGGTCAGTGGGCCGTTAGCTTGGCGATCAGGCCGGTCGCGGCACTGAGCGACCGATCGCACGATCCGGCGGCGCGCCACGCAGCTGTTCCAGTGGCACCGGATCGGCGGCTCCCTTTGACGCGGCCACGTTGGCCGGCCCGGGTTGCCCGCTAGAATCGGGCTTTCCCACCGGATCTGTGCAATGGCCTCGTTCCTGCTCGGCAAAGGCGTCACCGACGATATCCCGGTCATGCTCGAAGGCCGCTTCGGCAACCGCCACGGCCTGGTCGCAGGCGCTACCGGCACCGGCAAGACGGTGACCTTGATGACCCTGGCCGAGGGCTTCTCGCAGCTGGGGGTGCCGGTGTTCCTGGCAGACGTGAAGGGCGATGTGGCGGGGCTGGCCATGGCCGGCGACGGCGCACCCGGCGTGCTGCAGCGCGCCAAGGATGTGGGCATTCCCGACTACGCGCCGGCCGCCAGCCCGGTGGTGTTCTGGGATCTGTACGGCCAGCTCGGCCACCCGGTGCGCACTACCGTGAGCGAAATGGGTCCCACCCTGCTGGCACGCATCCTGGAACTCAACGATACCCAGGCAGGCGTGCTGGACATCGTGTTCAAGCTCGCCGACGACCGTGGGCTATTGCTGCTGGATCTGGACGATCTGCGCGCGCTGCTGGCGCTGGTGGTGGAAGAACGCAAGGAACTGTCCACCAGCTACGGGCTGGTATCGGCGCAGTCGGTGGCAGCGATCCAGCGCGCGCTGCTGCGGCTGGCGCAGGATGGCGGCGAGCAATTCTTCGGCGAACCGGCACTGGAACTTGCCGAACTGATGCGCGTGGCACCGGACGGGCGCGGCGTGATCGGCATCCTGGCGGCCAACCAACTCGTGCTCAAGCCGAAGCTGTATTCCACGTTTCTGCTGTGGCTGCTGTCCGAGCTGTTCGAAGGCTTGCCGGAAGTGGGCGACCTGGAACAGCCCAAGCTGGTATTCGTGTTCGACGAGGCGCACCTGCTGTTCGACGATGCGCCGGCCGCGCTGGTGCAGCGGATCGAACAGGTGGTGCGGCTGATCCGTTCCAAGGGCGTGGGCATCTATTTCTGCTCGCAGTTTCCCGACGACATCCCGGACACCATCCTCGGCCAGCTCGGCAATCGCGTGCAGCATGCCTTGCGCGCCTACACCCCGCGCGACCAGAAGGCGGTCAGGACCGCGGCGCAGACCTTCGTGGCCAATCCCAAGCTCGATGTGGCGAGCGCCATTTCCAGCCTGGGCACCGGCGAAGCCCTGGTCTCGCCCCTGCAGGGCAAGGGCGTGCCGGCGCCGGTGCAGCAGACCCTGATCGCCCCGCCGCGTTGTCGCATGGGTGCCCTCAGCGCGCCCGAACGTGCGCAGCTGCGCGCGGCCAGTCCGGTCGGCACGCGCTACGACACGGCCATCAACCGCGAATCGGCGGCCGAACGGCTGGCACGCCGCGTCGAACAGGTCGCTGAGCAGACCGCCGCCCCGCCCGCACGCACCCGCCAGGAAGAGGACGCGCAGGACAGCGGCTTCGGCAAGGCGGTCAAGGACGCCGTATTCGGCACCGGACGTCGGCAGGGGATGCTCGAAACCATGGCCAAGCAGACCTCGCGCACGATAGGCAGCAAGATCGGGCAGCAGATCGTGCGCGGGATTTTCGGCAGTATCTTTGGCGGGAAGCGTTGAACCCAGACATTAAATGAGGAAGCACCATGAGCAAGGATGCCAAGAAGACTCTGCTGACCTGCACGATTGCCCTCGTGCTTGTCGTCGTCAGCACGGCCTCAGCTGAACAGAGAGGTCAAAGTGATCTTTGGCCTCTAAAGCGGCAGCAGGTACTGACCGGCACCTACACGGGGCAACTCAGCTCCTACACGCAAGACTGTCAAACTGTCCGCGCAGAGCTTTTTCTTTCGATGCCGACTCCCAGCAGAAACATGCAGCGCTACACGTTAAAAACCACCTGCATCGCTGGCAACCAACTGAACCGCCCACCCCGCACGATTACCGGTGCCTGGGACATGGACGAGGCCAGCGGTAGCTGTCTGGTGCTCAACTTCATGGACGTCGACGATCCGATGGTCGGACCGAACATCTACGGGTTTGCTGTCGAAGAGGATCCTCTCCCCTCGGACCACAAGCATCCCATCTATGTCCTCGCTCAAGACGGCCATAACTGCCACAGCGGTAGATCCCCGGAATATGACGACAAGATGCTTAGAAGGGTGCGCTGACAACGGTACGCCTTTTTGTGCGAGGGACAGTGGCGAGTAAAGGCCAGTATTTTTGGGTTGGCTATCTAAAACAGCTCTACTTCTACGGACCATTAGCACTGCTGCGCAAAACTCGCAATTTTGCGGTCATCGCAAGACTGCGACGCGACACCTGCGCCGTCTAGCAAGGCCAGTACTCTGAGGAAGCCAATTTTCAAGTTAATTCAGCACGCCATGCAACTTGGCGTACTGCAACAACATGATGGTCTTGGCATCGGCAATTTCGCCGGACGCAATCATGCCAGCGCTGCGTCAAGCGGCAGTTCCAGCACTTCGATCTCTTCGCCGTCTTCTTCGACCCCGCCGCCGGCGCTCACCTTGTCGCCGTCGAAATACTCGCCGACGAAGAAGCACAGGCGTTCGGTGACCAAGCTGGGGCTCATGAAGGCCTCGAACACCTTGCGCACGTTGTCGATGCGGCCGCCGGTCTCTTCTTCGGTTTCCTTGCGGATGCAGGTCAGCGCATCACCCTGGTCGAGCAGGCCGGCGCAGGCTTCGATCAACATGCCGTCCGGGTTGCCATTGAGCAGCGTCGGCAGGCGGAATTGCCGGGCCAGCATCACCGTCTGTCTGGCGCGGCTGTAGAGCAGGATGGTGGCGCCATTGCCGCGGTCATACGCCTCGCGCGACGAGGTCTGCAAGCGGCCGTCCTTGCGCTGAAAGTCGAAGGTGACCTTGCGCAGCACATACCAGTTGTCCGGCAGCACATCGATGCTGCGAATTCGAACCTGCGGGGTGTCGGCGACGGATGGATTCAAGCGAGATTCCTTGCAATGAGGGGACGGGCCACACCTTCGCGGTTGCACGCACGCACATGCCGCCTGCAGCAACGTCGCCACATGCCGGGCGGCGAACAGGTAGCGGCACAGGTTCTGTGCAGAAGTCCATGCCTGGCCGATAGGCATGACGGCCACGGCCCGCCGGTTGCAATGATCAGGATGATCGCAATCGTCGCGAGCACTGCGTGTGCCAGCACCATCGGCACGGCTTCGCGCGACCGACCGGCAGGCCCGCCTCCGCCAGTTGCCTGCGTCACGCCGCCCACCGCTGCGCGCAGGGCAGCCGCCGGGGCCACAGGCGGGCGCCCCGACCCCACTCGACCGGACCTAGACGCGCCAGAGGAGATGCCGCAATTGCGCACGGCCGCGCATCGCCTCACAATCCCTTCACATCACACGCTTGGGGAGCGTCATGGAAGATCGTTTTCGCGCGCGCAAGGTTGCCGCGCAGGCTGCGCCCGCAGCGTTCTGGACCCGCATTCCGTCCATTGCCACCTACCCGCTGCGTGGCTCGGCGCTCTACGCGTTGATCGCGCTGACGCTGTGCAGCACGCTGCTGGTGCTGCCGGGGATCCTGAAACTGGTGATTGCCGGCGTGCTCGGCATGGCGACCTACACTTATGCCTTCGACATACTGCGTCACACCGCCGATGGCCAACCCGATGCACCCCGGCTCGGCTATGACAGCTTCGACAGCGCAGTGCTGCGCCTGATCCTGCTGGCGGTGGCGCTGGGCATCGTTATCGGCGTGGCCGCCGCGATTGCCGGCCCGTTCGGGCTGACCCTGGCCTACCTCGGCAGCATGTTGCTGCTGCCCGGCATGCTGATCTCGCTGGCCATCGACGGCAGCCTCCGCCGCGCGCTCAACCCCGCCGTCTCGATCGACATGGCGCTACGGATCGGCTGGCCGTATCTGGCTGCCTACGGCTTGCTCTACGTGATCCAGGGCAGCGGCACGGCCGCGGTGTTCTTCGCATTGAAGTACCTGCCGCCGCTCGTGCGCGAGGCGACGGTGATGATGACCTCGATCTGGAGCCTGTTCGCCAGCTTCCACCTGCTGGGGTATCTGGTGTACCAGTACCACGAGGAGTTGGGCTACGTCCCCAGCGGCGGGACTGCGCACGAGCGCAGCGATCCCGATCAGCGCCTGCTCGACGAGGCGGACCAGTACCTGCGCGACGGTCATGCCGACGAGGCCTTCCAGGCCTTGCGCGGCGCGGTACGTTCGCGCGCGGTGAGCCTGGCGGTGCACGAGCTGTATCAGCGGCTGCTCCGCCAGCATCATCGCAACGACGAGCTGCGCGAACACACCCGCCAGTACATCAACCGGCTGCTACAGGAAAAACAGGAACGCCGCGCACTGGCACTGCAACGCGAGGCGCTGGATCTGGATGCGGCGTTCACTCCGTTGACACCCGAGCAGGCCACTGTGCTGGCAGAGCGCGCCAAGATGGCCGGCCAGTTCCAGCTCGCGACCGACGGCCTGCTCGCCGCCATCGCGGCCTGGCCGCGCGACCGGATGCTGCCCGCTTGGTCGCTGGATGCCGGCCTGATGCTGGCAGAGCGATTCGGCCGCGATGAGCAGGCACGCGCGGTGCTGCAGCAGGCACTGGAACAGTGCGACGACGATGCCCGGCGCGCCAAGCTGGAAACCGCATTGCGCGCAGTGACGATCCAACCCGCCTGAGCGGCCATTCGAAGCGCGACCAGCATCGATCGGAGCAAGCGGCCCGGGGGGCGCGGTATGCATGCCGACACCAGCGATGCACTCGCCCCACTTTCGATCATCGAGCTCGGGCCGACGTCCTCGCCACACAGCAACTGCAGCGCTGTCAGGCGTGCAGTTGCCGCAGTCTACGTCGTGACCGGCATAGCCCTACGACCGGCAGTCTGCATCCACCGGAATGCACACGCAGGTTAATCGTGCTCCAGCAGAAAGCGCGCCTTGCTCGCCTGCCCCTGCTCGGGAAACTGCTCCAGCACCAGCCTTAGCAGGCGTGCGCGCTGTTCGCCGGCCTGCAATTCACCATGGCGCAGCGCCAGCACGAACCAGCGCTGGGCAAGCTCGGCGCGCGGGGCGGTGCTGTCGCACTCCTTCAGCAGGCGCTCGGCATCGGCCAGCAAGCCGGTGCGCAGGCAGGCATCCACCAGGGCCAGCCGCGCCGGCAACTCCAGCGCGGCGCGGTCCTTGCCGAGCTCCGCAGCCACACCCAGTTGCAGGCGGGTCTGCTCGGCATTGTGCGTGGGCAGACACACCAGCGTATGCGCGTGTCGCACGGCCTCCTGTCGACGGCCAGCGTTCCGCGCGGCGCGATAGCGGGCCAGCGCGATCTCCAGGCTCTGCGGCATCTCGGTTGCCAACTCCGCCAGCAGGCGTTCGGCCTCCTGGTTTTCCATCCGCCCCAAGTGCCGTTGCGCGCGCTCCCAACGGTCGTCGCGCTGTACGGCATCCTGCTCGTCCATGAAGTCCGGCCGGGTCTGCCTTACGGCCACCAGCAATGCGCCGAGCAGTGCACCGCTGATCAGACCGCCGGCATGCGCTTCGAATGCGACCCCCGCGTTGCCGCTGCCCAGCAAGCTGTACAGCTCCCAGCCCAACCACAGCGGCAGCAGCAGGATCGCCGGCCCCCGCACATAGTTGAACACCACGAAAAACCAGTAGAAAAACCTTACCCGGCGCCGCCCCCACACCACACAGAACGCGCCCATCAGGGCGGCGATCGCGCCGGACGCCCCCAGCCCACCACCGGGCTCGCCCCAACGCCACCACAGGCTGGCCGTGCTGGCGCCGAAGCCGCCCAGCAGGTACAGCAGCAGGAACCAGCCGCTGCCGATCGCGCCTTCCAGCAAGGTGCCCAGGGCCAGCAGGAACACCATGTTGCCCAGCAGGTGGTCGGCATTGGCGTGCAGGAAGGTGGCCGTGAGCATCCGCTGCGGCGACCACTCCGAACTGCGTTGCAGATGGCGCAGGGTGAACACCCGCGCCAGGCGCGCGTCGTAGGGCGCACGCAGACCGCGCCACTCGCGCCGCTGCGCGTCGTCCTTGAACAGCGTGCCTTCGCGCAGTGCCTGCCCGAAGGCGACATCGTGCAGCGTCAGGTGGGCCAGATAGGCGATGCGCTGCGGTACAGGCACCGATTCCAGCCTGGCCTTGCGCGCGGTACGCAGCCTGGCGTCGGTGGTGCGCTCCAGATAGCGCGCATGCGCCTGCGCTTCCAGCCTGCCCAGCCCGGACTCGACGTAGTAACGCACGGCGTTTTCGACCAGGTCGTCGTCCTTGCGCTGGTAACCGACGTAGACGATGACATTGATCAGCACCAGCAGCAGCGTGACCCACGGGATGTTGTGGCGCGACCAGGGTTTGTGCAGCGGCATGATCAACATGACGACGTCCGTGTCCCAAGAATGGCGCAAAGCTTCGCCGTGCGGCCACAGATGCGCAAGTAGGTCGTGCGCGCTAGCATCGCGCCCCACCCTTCGCCCCCAGGTCCGTCCATGAGCCGCTGGCGCCCACCCGCCGAAAAGAGCACTGCGCTGATCACGCCCGATGGGCATGCCCGCCTGAAGGCCGAGCTGGAAGAGCTGTGGCGCGTGCGTCGGCCGGAGGTGGTCCGCGCCCTGGCCGCGGCCGCCGCCGAGGGCGACCGCTCGGAAAATGCCGAGTACACCTATCGCAAGAAGCAGCTCGGCGAGATCGATCGCCGGGTGCGTTACCTGAGCAAGCGCCTGGAAGCACTGCGGGTGGTGGACACCGCGCCCACCGACCCGCAGGCGGTGTTCTTCGGCGCGCAGGTGGAGCTGGAGGATGCCGACAGCGGCGAACTGCTGCGCTACCGCATCGTCGGCCCAGACGAAACCGATGCCGCGCGCGGCTGGATCAGCATCGATTCGCCGCTGGCGCGCGCACTGCTGAAAAAGCGTGTGGACGACGAGTTCGAGGCGCTATTGCCGGCAGGCAGGCACACCTTCGTGGTGGTGTCGGTGCAGTACGCGCCGCTGTAGTGGGTGCACGGCGCGCAGGGTGATCGCGGCGCCGGCATCAGTGACCGCGGTTATCGACATGCAGCGCCTGGACGCCGATTGCCACCGGGACTGCCTCGTCGCGCGCGGGCAGGCTCCTGTGGCTGGCCTGCCGGTTGGAGGCTGGGCGCCGATGGTTCGGCACATGCGGGAGCCAACGCCACCGTCCAGCCGACATCCCGCTGCGTCTAAGAGGGTGTTTACATAATCAAGTTACTAACCGGCGAAGCAGCAACCTCGCTTCGGTCAACCAGACCCACGCTTCGGC